>JAYUDR010000225.1:0-9749 GCA_043739665.1 Chloroflexota bacterium | reverse complement strand
ATGCGGCGACGCGGGAGAGGCGGAGCGAGTCGCCGACGTGATCGGCCACGTCCTGGATCTCCGGCCGCTCGTAGCTGTGGGCCAGGATGACGGCGTTGTGGTCCCGCGCCAGCTGCCGGATCTCTGCCTGGAGGGCGGGGAACGTGGCCGGGTCGCCCGGCGGCGGGACCGTGACAGATCCCGGGCCGAAGACGGACGTCGGCACGGAGTTAGCCTGCGCGGCGGCGACTGGTGAGCCTCCGACCTGCGCAACGGCGACCGGCGCAAGGGCGACCGGCCCGGAGTCGTCCAAACTCATTCGGCCACCTCGAGCGAAACGTCGAGGCTGCGGGCCGAATGCGTCAACGCGCCGAGCGAAACGAAGTCGACGCCCGTCTCGCCCACGGCCCGCAAGTTGTCGAGCGTGATGCCGCCCGACGCCTCGGACTCGACGCGGCTGCCGATCAGCGCCACGGCCGCGCGCATCTCGTCGAGACTCATGTTGTCCAGCAATATCCGATTCACGCCGGCCTGCAGCGCGGTTTGGACGTCGGCGAGCGATTCGGCCTCGACCTCCAGGCGAAGTCGCGACGAGGACCCCCGCAGCCGAGCTACTGCCGAGGCGATGCCGCCGGCGAGGCGCAGGTGGTTGTCCTTGACCAGGAGCGCCTCGCCCAGGTTGAGGCGATGGTTAGTGCCACCGCCGCATCGGACGGCGTACTTCTCGAGGTCCCGCAGTCCGGCCGTGGTCTTGCGCGTGTCCAGAAGCGTGGCTCCGGTCCCCTGCAACTCGGCCACGCAGCGCGCCGTCAACGTGGCGATTCCGGAGAGGCGGCTCAAGAGGTTGAGCGCAGTTCGCTCGCCCGACAGGATGGCTCGCGCCGGCCCCGTGATACGGGCGATTTCCTGTGGAGTGGCGACGCGGTCACCGTCAGCCACGGTTGCGGTCACCACAACGGCCTGGTTCAGGGCCGCAAATACGGCCCCAACCAGGGGCAGCCCGCAGACGATGCCCGGCTCCTTGACAAGTAGCGAGAACGTGGCGACAGCGTCTGGCGCGAGCAGGCCGTCCGTGGTGGGATCGCCCAAAGCGAGATCTTCGGCCAGGGCCGCGGCCACGACCCGGGCCACTGCCTCAGGATCTGGCGGGCGGATATCAGGGCGGGCAGGCGCCGCCCCGGCGCCGGCGGGCGTGGCGGCGCCGGCGGTCGCAGCATCTGGAGTGGCGGTGGTTCCGGTGACGGTCACGTCCAGTGCTCCAGGACAAGATCGTGGCCCGGTCGCAGGACGAGGTGCCCTTCGAAGGCCGGGCTGGGGGCTGGCGCATCGACACGGTAGTGGACACCGCGGCTTTCGGCGCGGGCAAGGGCAAAGCGTCCCACCAGCGAGGCCACCGGATCAGGGGACGCGGCAAGGGCGGTGAGACTGCCGGGATCGCGGATGACGCCGGCCTCACGCCACACCTGCTCACGCAACTCGGGCGGCGCGACCCGTTCTGGCGGTGCCGCCGCCGCTGTCGGGAGGTTGGCCGGGAGTGGCGGCTCGTCCAGCGCTGCGAGAGCCGCACGCCGGCCGAAGACCAGACACTCGAGCAGCGAGTTGGACGCGAGCCGGTTGGCGCCGTGGACTCCAGTGGCGGCGCACTCCCCTGCCGCGTACAGGCCCCGGATGCTCGTCCGACCGTCCAGGTCAGTGACGAGACCGCCAATCGTGTAGTGAGCCGCCGGCGAGACGGGAATCGGCTCCATCGCCGGATCGAAGCCTTCCTTGACGATCAAGTCCATCAAACCGGGGAACCGCGACCGATCGATCGATCGGAGGTCCAGGAAGACGCGCCCCTTGGCGACCATTGCCCGGGCGACCTCGTCGCGCGGCGCAAGTTCGTCCACAAATCGCTCGCCCCGGTCGTCGAGCAGAATGGCGCCGTCACCCCGCAGCGCCTCGGTGAGGAGCAGCCGCGAACCCTCGAGGACGGTGGGGTGAAACTGCATGAACTCCAGGTCGGCCACAGCCACGCCCGCCGCGACGCCGATCGCTACGGCATCGCCGATCTGGCCGATGGGGTTCGTGGAACGGGCCCACAAGGCCGCCGCGCCGCCCATTGCCAGGATCGTGGAGCGGGCCGCGATCGGGCCGTTGGGCGTGATCACTCCCAGGCAGCGTACGCCATCGACCCACAGGCCGAGAACAGTCGTAGCCTCGCGCATCGCGATCCGGTCGGATCCTGCCATCCGCCGCCACAGAAGGCTCGTGATGGCCCAGCCGGTTTCCGCGCCTTCGACGCTCGAGACTCGTCGGCGGGAGTGCCCGGCTTCCAGATTCATCTCCGGATCGAACGGGACTCCGAGCGTTATAAGTTCGCGGACGCGCGCCGGTCCCTCCTCGACCAGAACCTTGACCGCGCTCTGACGGCAGAGATCACGACCGGCGCGCTCAGTGTCGATCGCGTGCAGGCCGGCCGTGTCGTCATCCCCAATCGCACCGGCAATCCCGCCCTGGGCATGCCAGCTCGAAGAGTCGGCGCTGTGCCCCTTGGTCAGGATTAGCACGCTCGCGCCGTGTTCGGCCGCGGTTAGGGCGGCCGTCAGGCCGGCCGCCCCGGAGCCCACGACGAGCACATCACATGGCTGGTGCGGCACGCTATGGCTCGCGACGGAGCGAGATCGCCCGGCGGTAGGAAGCGGCGTATTGCTCGGCCGGGCCTGCCTCCCAGGACCAGTCAACGGCCATGCCCCGATCCTGCAGCGCGGCCCAGCTCGTGCCACCGCGGCGGTGATGCGAAATTGCCCGCCGGCAGGCGTCGGTCAGCGCCTCCACCGTGGCCTCGCCGTGAACGAAGCCCGTGCCGTCCGACGGCGAATCGTCGACATCGATGACCGTGTCCGCCAGGCCACCGGTGCGGTGCACTATGACCGGCGTGCCGTAGCGCAAGGCGATCATCTGGCCCTGCCCGCACGGCTCAAATCGGGATGGCATCACGTACAAGTCCACGCCGGCGTAGATGCGTCGGGCCAGGCCCCGATCGAAGGCCTCCACTACGGCGACGGACTTGGGAAGTCTCATCGCCAGCTTGCGCAAGTCGCGCACGAGCTTTGGATCTCCCGTTCCGAGAGCCACCAGGCGGGCCCCGGAGGCCACCAGTTCGGGCGCGGCGCCGGCCAGCAGGTCAAAGCCCTTCTGTGGATCGAGCCGACCGATCATGCCCAGAACCGGGCCCGGATCGTCAGGATCGAAGCCCAACTCTGCGAGCAGGACCTGCCGACACTCGGCCTTGCCGGCCACCTTGCCGCGCGAGTAGTTGGCCGGCAGAGCCGCATCCGTGGCCGGATCCCAGACGGCCATGTCGAGCCCGTTGAGGATGCCGCCGAACCGGTGGCCCCGCCCGGCCAGTATTGGGTCGAGACCCAAACCGAACTCGGGCGTCAGGATTTCGCGGGCGTAGCCCGGGCTGACGGTGTTGACCAGCTCGGCCCGCTCGATCCCTTCGCGCAGAAGGAGAAGGCCGTCGGCGCCTGGTTTCAGGGCCTGGGCCAGTTCGTCCGGGAAGGCCATCCCCGCTACCTGGTCGCCCGTGAGCCAGCCCTGATAGGCGAGGTTGTGGATCGTGACCATGACGGCCGCCCGCGAGATGAGCGGGTAGGCTTCGTAGGCGCAGTCGCGTAGCACGACCGCCGGAAGCGCCTGCCAGTCGTGGAGATGCAGCACGTCCACCGGGCGTTCGTCGGTCAGAAGGGCCTCGATGGCGGCTCGGCACAGCAGTCCGAAGCGCCAGCCGTTGTCCGGGTAGTCGCCGCTGGCATCGCCATAGAAGCCATTGCGGTCGAAGGCGGGCGGGTGATCGATGAGCCGGACGCGATAGCCACGATCCTCGAACTCAACCAGCGTCAACTCCGTCGTGCCACTTTCCGCAAGCGGATCCGGCACCGCCAGGGGCTTGCGGGTTGCACCGTCCGGAACCACGACGCCGCGGTACAAGGGCAGGAAGACATCCACGGGCGGCTCCACGTGGCCGGGCAAGTCGTCCATGACCTTGCCGACACCCATAACCCCACCGGTACCCATCCAAACCTGCGATTGGGGCAGGCGGGGCTTCCTGCCTGCCGAGCGCACGTCCGCCGAGCGCATGTCCGCCGTCGGCGAGTCGGCAACGACAGCCCCCTGCGCCCGGGCCGTCCCCTCGCCGCCACCTGACGCCGTCGCACCTGCCGCGCCGACTGCACGAGCAAGCGCGTCGACGACGTCACCAAGACCCCCCGTCTTGGCCCACGGCTCGCATTCGGCAGTGATGCAGACAACCCGCATTGGTGGCTCCTGAGGGATTCGCCTGGTCTGGACGAATGTGAACCCATGGTAGTCAATCCCGATCGTCATGGCAGCAGCAACATTGCGACTCGTTGCCTGCGAGCACGGTCATCGGAGGGGTTCGCACGTCGTTCGCCACCACACCTGGGCCAAGCGAATGCCTAACGGCCGTCGGATATGATGGTCGGCGAATGGACCATTTTGTTCAGGTTCCGACACTTCCGGGCGCCTCGTTCCGGCTGCCTCCGGCGTTTGAGGGCTTCCGCCGTCTCTCGTACAACATGTGGTGGAGCTGGAACCCTCGCGCACGGGCTCTCTTCAGTCGCATAGACGGCCTTTCGTGGTCGCGCTATCGCAACCCGGTCGAGGTCCTTTCCCAGCCCATCGCCTGGTCGGAACTGCTCGACGATCCCACCTTTAAGGCCGAGTACGCCGAGGTGGTGGCGGAATTCGACCGTTACATGGCCGGTGGACAAGACCACTGGTTCAACCGCGAGTACGGTGCCTCTCTGACGGAACCCATCGGCTACTTCTGCGCCGAGTACGGTTTCCACGAAAGCCTGGGCATCTATTCCGGCGGCCTTGGCGTCCTCGCCGGGGACCACATCAAGTCCGCCAGCGACATGGCCATGCCCTTCGTCGGGGTGGGGCTGCTCTACAAGCGTGGCTACTTCCGCCAAACGATCGACGCCGACGGCCACCAGGAGCACGCCTACCCAGACTTCGATCTGGCCAGGCTGCCGATCCTGCGCGTCCTGGGCCAGGACGGCGCACCGCTGACTATCTCGATCGAACTTCCAGAACGGGACCTCTACGCCGCCGTCTGGCTGGTCCAGGTGGGTCGTGTGCCGGTCTTACTCCTCGACACAGACATCCCCGACAATGCCGAGTCCGATAGACCGGTAACGCAGATCCTGTACGTCCGTGGGCGCGAGATGCGCCTCCACCAGGAGCTGGTCCTCGGGGTCGGCGGAGTCAGGGCTCTCAACGCTCTTGGCATCAAGCCGGCGGTTTGGCACCTCAACGAAGGCCACTCCGCCTTCCTCCTCATTGAGCGCACCCGCGCCCTTGTGGCTCAGGGCATGGCGCTCGAAGACGCGCTGGAGGATGTCCGGTCCAACAGCGTCTTCACGATCCACACCCCCGTCTCGGCAGGCAACGAGCACTTCGACGCGGATCTGGTGCGGCGAGTGGCCGGCCCGCTCTTCGACGGCGACGGCCGCAAGGGCACGGGCGGCGTGCCAGTCGACCGGATCCTGGAGCTCGCTCGCGGCGTGGACGGCGACAACCAACAACTCGACATGACGGCCCTCTCCCTGCGCCTTTCGAACGCCGCCAACGCGGTTAGCAAGTTGCACAGCGTGACCGCGAACATCACCTGGCAGGGCTTGGGCGACAAGCAGATCCTGGCCATCACCAACGGCGTGCATATGCCGACGTGGGTCGGGCGCCCGATGCGTTACCACTTTGAGCGCCATCTGGGCGCCGAGCTGGACAACATCGACACACCGAACGGTGTGGAGAGCTTCTCTGAACGCACAGACCAGATCCCGGACAAGGATCTTTGGGAAGCGCACCAGCGTCAGAAGCTCGAAATGAGCATCTTTGCCCGCAATCGGTTGCGTCACCAGTTCGCCCGTCACGGCGAGGCACCCGCAACTCTCGAGGAACTCGAGGACAACCTGGACATCGGCACGCTGACGATCGGCTTCGCCCGGCGATTCGCGACCTACAAGCGAGCCAGCCTCATCTTCTCGGATATGGATCGACTGGCGCGGCTGCTGTGGGACAAGGATCGACCGGTCCAGATCATCTTCGCCGGCAAGGCCCACCCCGCCGACCGGCCGGGCCAGGGCGTCATCCAGGAAATTTTCGCCCGGTCGCGATCGCCCCAACTGCGCGGTCGAGTCTTCATCCTCGAGGACTACGACATGCGGGTCGCCAGGTTCATGGTCCAGGGCGTGGATGTCTGGCTGAACAACCCGCGCCGCCCGCTCGAGGCGTCCGGCACCAGCGGCATGAAGGCCGCCAGCAACGGCGTCGTCAATCTGTCCGTGCTCGATGGCTGGTGGGACGAGGGCTGGGTCGGCGACAACGGCTGGGCCATCGGCGGCCGCGAAATAAACCCCGATGAGGGCGCGCAAGACTACGGTGACGCTCAGGACCTCTACCGGATCCTCGAACAGGAAGTCGTGCCGCTCTACTACGCCCGCAATGGCGATGGCATTCCGGAAGGCTGGACGGCCGAGATGCGGCGCTCGATCGCGAGCACCATCTGGAAGTTCTCCACGATACGGATGCTCCACGAATACGTCGAACGGATGTATATGCCGGCGGCGCACATCGAGGCCAGGAGCCGGGCCAGCCGCCCAACGGCCACCGAAGCCGGCTGAGGCCGTTTTGAGCGGCCGCGTCTCGCTGGCTCTGGTACTTCATAACCACCAGCCCGTCGGCAACTTCGGCTGGGTCATCGAAGACGTCTATGAGCACGCCTACTGGCCGATGCTCGTGGCGCTAGAGCGGCATCCCGGGATCCGGTTGGGCCTCCACTACTCCGGGCCGCTGCTGCAGTGGCTGGCGGCCAATCGGCCGGACGCGATCGCCCGGATCCGCGGCCTTGTGGAGCGCGCCCAAGTGGAGATCGTCGGGGGCGGCTTCTACGAGCCGATCCTCGTGACCCTTCCCGATCGCGACCGCCACGGCCAATTGGTCAGAATGCGCGACGAGTTGGAGGCGACTTTCGGGCAGCGGCCCGCCGGGGCGTGGCTGGCGGAACGGGTCTGGGAGCCATCGCTCGCCTACGATCTGGCCGCGGCCGGCTACGAATGGACCGTCCTCGACGACAACCACCTCCGCGCCGCCTCGATCCGCGAGGACGAGATGTGGGCGCCCTTGACGACCGACGATCGCGGCCGGCGGTTGACGGTCTTCGGGACGGAGCAGGGCCTGCGGTACCGAATCCCATTTCGGCCGGTTGATGAGGTCATCGCGTACCTGCGCGAGCGCACGACGCCGGACGGCCGTTTCGTGGGCATGATGGGCGACGACGGCGAGAAGTTCGGGGCCTGGCCGGGCACGTTCGAATACTGCTGGAGCAACGAGCACTGGGTCGATCGGCTGTTCGAGGCGATCGAGCGCGAGGCGGGCTGGCTCGCCACGGTGACGCCGTCGGAGTGGCTGGCCGGGCATCGGCCGACGACCCGGGCCTACTTTCCCACGGCCTCTTACGTGGAGATGACCGAGTGGGTCCTGCCGCCGGACGAGACGCCCGTCTTCGTTAGCCTTCTGGAGCGGGCCCGCGGACGCGGGTTGCCTGAGGCGCGGTTCCTGCGGGGCGGCTTCTGGCGCAACTACATGGCCCGCTATCGCGAGATTAACGACCTGCACAAGCAGATGCTGCGGGTGTCCGGCAAGGTGGCGGCGATGGCCACCGGGCCGGGCGCGGCCGACGCGCCTCGGGAGCGCGCGCTCGACCACCTCTACCAGGGCCAATCGAACGACTGCTACTGGCACGGGCTCTTCGGCGGGATCTACATCGTCCACATGCGCATGGCCACGCTGTCGCACCTGATCGCGGCCGAAGACCTCGCCGATGCGGCAGCAGCGGCCGCGGGCGGGGTCGGCGGCGGCGCGGTTGGCGGCGGCGCGGTTGGCGGCGGCGGCTCACCGTATGGCGCCCGTCTCGTGGACACGGACCTCGACTCGCTCGACGAAATACTCGTCACTTCACCGGGCCAAACCGTGGTCGTGGACCCGGCCGAAGGCGCGGGCATTTCCTCGTGGGACCTCCGAGCCAGCCGCGTGGCCCTGGCTTCCGTGTTGCGGCGCCGGCCCGAGGCGTACCACGCGCGGTTGGTGGCGCATGACCAGGAGGCAGTGGAGGCGGCGCTCGGCGAGACCGAGGCGGCGGCGGTCCCCGGCGGCCACGCGGCGGCGGTCTCCGGCGGCCACGCGGCGGCGGCCGCGGCCGGTGCGCCCAAGACGATCCACGACAGCGTGAACGTCAAGGAGCCCGGTCTGGCCGCGTTCCTCCACTACGACCGCCATGAGCGTCGGAGTGGCCTCGTCCACCTGCTGCCCGCCGACGGTTCCACGGACGTGCGCCACTTCGTCGACGCAACCTACGAAGAGCTCGGCGACTTCGTCGAGGGGTCATTCCAGACGATAACCATTGCTGACGACCAGCTGGTCCTGCGCCGTCTCGGCAATGTCGGCCTTGGCGGCACGGACCGTCCGCTGGTCGTAACCAAGACATATCGATTCGATGGCAACCGAATGAGCCCGACGCTGGCGCTCGAAGTCGAAGTCGAAAACCCCGGCGATTCGGCGGTCTCCTTCGAGCTTGCGGTCGAGTGGAACATCAATCTCCTCGGCGGCGGCCACAACCCGGCGGCCTACTACGATTCCGACTCCGGTGAGCGGTCGCCGCATGACGTCGCCGGCGAGGTCGCCTCCGCGTCCCGCCTGGCGTTCGGCAACGACTACGAGGGCGTCCGAATCGAGGCCTCCCTAGAGCCCGCAGCCCGCCTGACCTGGTACCCCGTCGAGACCGTCTCCAACTCCGAAGGTGGCTTCGAGCGCGTCTACCAGGGCAGCTCTCTCCTCTTCCGCTGGCCTATTGCTCTCGCTCCGGGCGAGGCTCGGACGTTCACCGTCAGCTTCGCCGTCACGCAAACCGTTGACCACTCCGCGGCAGAAGTGCAGTAGCGGGCGGTCAGGCCCAAGTTGTCCCTGGCGGCTTGCGGGTGACGCGCAGAGTTGGAAGTCGCAGTTGTCCGGCTACAGCGGACACTAATCGGCTCGCAAGCGGGATTCACGAGCCGGGGCGACACACTCGGGCGTCGAAAACCCGTTTGAAGCCTGTTCCTGCCGTGGAATCGATGCGCGGGCGCCCGTTTCGGGGCTAGATCGCCCTCCGACTGCCCCGATCGCGCGAAATGACCGAGACATGTCCGGCTACACCGGACATACGCAACATCGCCCGCCCGACTCCCGCGCGCGCCGCCCCCGCCGCGCCGCCCCGCGCCTCCCCCACGCCCACTCACGCGCCCGCCGCGCCTCCCCCACCACAGCGACTCCGCTACCATCCCACCAGTGAGTCGCCCCCAGTTGGCCGTGCATGGCCATTTCTATCAGCCTGAGCGCCGCGACCCCTTCAGCGGGGAGATCGCGCCGCAGCCGGGCGCCGCTCCGTACCGAGACTGGAACGCGCGGATCGACGCCGAGTGCTATAAGCCCAACTCCGAGCGCGGCAACCTTCACCACATCTCGTTCGACCTTGGGCCCACGCTGGCGAGTTGGATGGCGACTCACGACGCGGCCACGCACGAACGCTTCACCGCCTCCGATCAGACGCCCGCAATCAGCGAGCCGGACGCGGGCAACGCCATGGCTCAGTCGTACCACCACTCAATCCTGCCGCTGGCGTCCTTCGCCGACCGGCGGACTGAGATCCGCTGGGGCCTGCG
>JAYUDR010000224.1:0-3880 GCA_043739665.1 Chloroflexota bacterium | reverse complement strand
CTGGTCGTCGCCGTTTCGCGGCCCGGCCCGGAGGCAAACGAGATGCGCACCGCCCTATGGCAGGTCGATCCGGACGGGACCGCCGCGCCGCGCCGCCTCACGCGCTCGAGTGCGGGCGAGTCCGCGGCCGCGTTCGCACGCGACGGGTCGCTGCTGTTCACCTCCACCAGGCCCGATCCTGACGCCAAGGCCGATCCGGACAAGAAGATCGCGGCGCTATGGTCGCTGCCGCCGGATGGCGGCGAAGCTCGACTGCTGCTTGCGCCAGAAGGCGGGATCGAAGGCATGGCTACCGCAAAGAGCGCCGATTCGATCGCCTTCGGGGCCCTGCTTCACCCGCACGCAACGAGCATCGATGACGACGCCGAGCGAGCCAAGGCTCGAAAAGAGGCCGGCGTATCGGCCTTGCTATTCGAGGACTATCCGATCCGCTACTGGGATCACTGGCTCGCGCCACGTCGGCAGCGCATCTTCTCCGCCGCGGTGTCGTCAGATCCGGAAGCAAAGCTCGAAGGCAAGGATCTGACCGGCGACTCCGGCCCGGCCTTCCTGGAGCCTGATTTCGACATCTCGCCGGACGGCAAAACGGTCGTTACGAGCTGGTTCGACTGGTCGAATCTACCGGCGACTCCGGCCGATCTGGTGACGATTGACGTCGAATCGGGCGTGCGGCACAAGCTGACACCCGGCGACGCGTACTACAGCCATCCGGTCTTTTCGCCTGACGGTCGATTCCTCGCGGCCGTGCGCACGACCTTCGGCTCGCCCGACAGTGCGGCCGCCGGGACGGTCTGGCTGGTGGATCTCGCCACCGGTACGGGCCGCGACCTCACGCCCGCACTGGACCTCTGGCCCGAATCGCCGGTCTGGTCTCACGACTCCAACGCGCTCTTCTTCACCGCCGATCGCCTCGGCTGGGTGGCCGCGTTCCGCGTGGACGTACCGGACGGCCGGCTGACGTGCCTGGTCTCGGAGGGCGCGGTCTCGAACCTGTGCCCGACACCCGATGGGGAGACGGTCTACGCGCTCCGGGCGACGATGGCCGCTCCGGCGCGCATCGTCCGCTTCGCGGCGCACGGCGAGAACCAGACGCCGGTGGCACTGGCCCAAAGCATCGCCGATGGCGGAACCGCGGGTCGCGGTCGCGTTGAGCGGCTGACCGCGCAGGCGGCCGATGGCACGGCGGTCGGATCGTGGCTGGTGCTGCCGCCGGACGCCTCGCCGGAACACCCCGCGCCGCTGGTTGTCTTCGCCCATGGCGGCCCGATCGGGTCGTGGAGCGGCTGGCATTGGCGCTGGAACCCGCACCTTCTCGTCGAGCGCGGGTACGCGGTGCTCATGCCGGACCCCGCCATCTCCATCGGCTATGGTCAGCGGATGGTGGAACGTGGCTGGGGCCACTGGGGCGAGGCGCCGTATACGGACATCATCTCCGCCCTGGACGGGGCTCTGGCGCGGCCGGATCTTGACGCCACGCGGACAGCTCTGGCGGGCGGCAGCTACGGCGGCTACATGGCCAACTGGGTCGCCGGCCAGACCGATCGTTTCCTCGCGATCGTGACCCACGCCTCGCTGTGGGACCTGCGACCGTTCCACGGCACCACGGACACGGGCGCCGATTGGGAGCACGAAATGGGCGACCCGTATAGCCAGCCCGAGCTGTACGACCGCCAGTCGCCGGCGGCGCACATCGGCTCGATCAAGACGCCGATGCTGGTCATCCACGGCGAGCGCGACTTCCGCGTGCCGCTCAGCGAGGCGCTCACGCTCTGGACGGACCTTCGACGCCACGGAGTCACCGCCCGCTTCCTCTACTTCCCGGACGAGAATCATTGGGTCCTCAAGCCGAACAATTCGCGGCTCTGGTACGAGACGGTGCTGGCCTTCCTCGACGAGCACGTGCTGGGCAAGGAGTGGCAGCGGCCGGCGCTTCTCTAGGAAGGGAGCCGTGGTCACCGGAATCAGCGCCACGAACTCATTCAGCGGGGTAAATGCGGCTTTCGGCGCCGCCGCCAGCGGCTCGTTCTCGCTGGGGAGCGGGCCCTGGGGCGGTATCCCCGGCGCGGCCTGGTCCCCAGACGGCAAGTCACTAATCCTCATCGCCGGCGACGGCATAGCCGCATACATGGATGCGGTGATGGTCCGCTTCTAGGGCGCGACTTCGATCTTTCCTAATACACGCCAGGATGACTTTGGGCAACCGTTTCGATGGGTGGATGGCGTCGGGAACCCAAAACGGCCCTTGTCTGGCCTACAGCCACGCTCAGCCGAATGTGTCTGACCGACTGCGAGAGGCCGATCCTTCGCTCGGGCGGTCCCAGAAGTGGCGCGCCCTTGCCCAGTGCTCGTCAGGTGTTCAATCGGCAGGATTTGGGGGTTCGCCGCGCCCATACGGCGCGGACCGATTTTCGCCGCGAGGGCGCGGTGCCATCTCACGGCCACTCCCGCAAAGAAGAAGCCGGAATGCTTGCGCACCCCGGCTTCGAACCGCCACGAATTGCTAGTATTGGAACAAGAGCTCGCGGTACTTGGGAAGCGGCCACAGCTCGTCGGCGACCAGCGTCTCCAGCTCGTCCGCGGCCGCGCGGACCTCGTTCTGGGCCGGGATGACCTTGTCGTGGAACGCCTTGGCCTCGGCGTGCACGGAACCCGCCTCGTGGGCGGCATGCTGCGCGTGCTCCAGAGCGTGGATGGCGTCTACGAGTTGGTCTGACATCGCGGCAACGGTTGCCGCCATGTGGACGACGCCCTTGGAACTGCCGGCAGAAGCCAGCTCGCCCAAGTACTTGACCGCCGCGGGCAGGATCATGGTCTTGGCCATGTCCAGCGTGCAGTTGGCCTCGATGTTGGAAACCTTGACGTAGCGTTCCCAGTTGATCTCGACGCGCGCCGCGAGTTCACGCTCGGAGAGGACGCCGAAATGCGAAAAGACCTTCTTGGCCTTCGCGGTCGAGAGGGCCGGGAGGGCGTCGATGGTGCTCCTGTTGTTCGGCAGGCCGCGCCTGGCAGCCTCGGCGTGCCACTCCTCGGAGTAGTTGTTGCCCTCGAACAAGACCTGCTTGTTGGCCTTGATGATCCCCGACAAGATCTTGGCCAGACCGGCAAAGTCGCAGGACTCGAGCTTGTCGAGCTCGTCGGCGAGCTTCTCAAGGGAGTCCGCGACGGCCGTGTTGAGAACGGTCTGAGGCCAGTAGATCGGAGCCGAAGAGCCGACGGCCCGGAACTCGAACTTGTTGCCGGTGAAGGCGAACGGCGAGGTCCGGTTGCGATCTGTTGCGTCCCGCGGCAGGACGGGCAAAGTCGTGACGCCCAACTCCATGGTCCCACCGGTCTTGGAGGTGGAGGCTGCACCCTTCTCCAGTTGCTCGACCACGTCCTCGAGCTGAGTGCCGAGGAAGATTGAGACGATGGCCGGAGGCGCTTCGTTGGCGCCGAGGCGATGGTCGTTGCCGGCGTCGGCAATGCCGGCCCGCAGCAGGTCCGCGTGAACGTTGACGGCCCGGATGACGGCGGCCAGGAAGGCCAGGAACTGGGCGTTGTCGTGCGGAGTGTGGCCGGGATCGAGAAGGTTTTCACCCTCGTCGGTGGCCATCGACCAGTTGTTGTGCTTGCCCGAGCCGTTGATGCCCGTGAAGGGCTTCTCGTGGGCCAGGAACATGAGGTCGTGCTGATGCGCGATGCGCTTCATCGTGCTCATTACGAT
Organism: Chloroflexota bacterium; assembly: GCA_043739665.1. Classification (GTDB taxonomy): domain Bacteria; phylum Chloroflexota; class Limnocylindria; order Limnocylindrales; family CSP1-4; genus Fen-1039. The sequence continues at coordinate 177 of JAYUDR010000224.1, read as the reverse complement.
CATGTTGTGGTCCGACCCGACAGACGTGGCTTCGTACACAGGTGCCATCTCGAACTGGGCCGGCGCAACTTCGTTGTGGCGGGTCTTGGACGGAATGCCCAGGCGCCAGAGTTCGCGGTCGAGATCCATCATGAACGCCAACATGCGCTCGCGGATGGTGCCGAAATACTGATCCTC
>JAYUDR010000223.1:0-9758 GCA_043739665.1 Chloroflexota bacterium | reverse complement strand
CGCCACAGACACGCGCCTGTGGCTCGCTCGGCAGCGCGAGCAGGAACTCATCCATCATGCGGAGTCGAGCCGACTCGCTCGGGGTGCACCGCCACCCTCAACTGCCTCGTGCGACGAGCCGGCCGACGGTCTCCGCGGCTGGCTCGGCAGTCTGCTCGTATCCGCCGGCCGCATCCTCGATCCGCGCGGGGCACCCTGCACCGACCCTTGTCCGGACGTGGCCTTCCGCTGACGCTGTTCCTCTGGGCGCGGAATGACCGGCGCCCTCGCTCGCTACCTGCGCAGATTCACCGGATTCAGCCGCGACGCGCGGCTCTTTCTACTCACGACGATCGCCTTTGGGGCGGCGATCAGCCTGTATTGGATCGACTTCAACCTCTATCTCGGGGCCCTCGGGATTGACCGGACCACCATCAGTTCATTATTGGTGGCCTCACAGCTCGCCGGCGTGATCGTGGCTCTTCCTGCCAGCGCCCTGTCCGACCGATTTGGACGGCGCGCGGTCATGGCAGGCGGAATGATTCTGGTGGCCCTTGCCCTGCTGGCTTTCCTGCCGGGGCAGCTACCACTCCTCCTCGTTGGTGTGGTCATGTTCGGCGCCGGCTCACAGGCCGTCTTTGTCGTCCAGGTCCCGTACATCGCCGAGCACACGGCGCCTGAGCAACGCAACGAATACTTCTCCACCTGGGCCGCTGTCGGTAACTTGACCTCGCTGGTGGCTGCCCTTGCCGGCGGCGCCATCGCCACGGGTCTGGCCGCGCGCTTCAACCTTGACGCGGCCGCGGCTCCCTACCAGATCCTGCTGGGCGGCGTCGCGATCCTGGGCGGCTTGTCGGTCGCGACCGTCTGGCTGCTGTCCAGCGACCGTCCCGCCCCAGACCGCGTCCACCCGCCCGGCCGTGGTCGGTTCGGCTTCGAGATCTCGGACCGGCGCTTGTTCGTGCGCCTGTTGTTGCCCGGCTTCCTCACCGCGCTCGGCGCTGGTCAACTGATCCCTTTTCTGAACATCTTCGTCCAGGACAAGTTCAGTCTGGGCCTGGCCGCCGTTAACGTCGTCTTCGCGATCACGAGCGTCGGCACGACCCTGGCGATCCTGGCTCAGCCGGCCCTGGCGCGGCGATTCGGGCGAATCGGCTCGATCGTGATTGTCCAGAGCTCGAGCATCCCATTCCTTCTCGTACTCGGGTTCTCGCCCGTCCTTTGGACGGTGGTTGTCGCCATGACGGTCCGCAACTCACTCATGAACGCCGGCAGTCCCATCTTCGACGCGTTCGCAATGGGCCGAGTCAGTGCTGCCGAGCGGGCAACCCTTTCGGCAGGAATGACGCTGCTATGGTCCCTCGGTTGGGTCATCGCCCCCATTTACTACGGCCAGCTGCAGCTGAGGTTGGGCTTTACCGGCGGCTACGCCGTGAACTTCATCACGATCATCGCCCTTTACACGACGGCCACATACCTGTTGTGGCATTGGTTCCGCGACACCGATCGGACGGCCACGAATGAGGCCGCGACCGGGCCACTTCCCGTCGAGACGCCTGTCCCGTTCGAGCACGCCTGAGGCGAGCGGCCCTCCAACCGCGACGCGAGCATCGCGAACTCGCTCGAGCAGCTGCTCAGTTCCTCTCTCGAGGTTGATCAACTCCGCTCCGCAGGCGGGCAAGCAGAGAGCCGATGCGCGGATCCGGGCCGAGACGGGCGATGTCGCCGAGCGCCTCCTCCGGCAGCCTCGGGACTCCGAGCCCAACCGCTCGCTCCAGGGCCGCCGCAGTGCGCTTCCGATCGCCCAGTCTGGCGGCGCTCCGGGCCTCAAGCACCGCGCTGCCGCCGCCTCCCGCCTTGCCCAGAATGTCGGCTGTCGCCATCGCATCTTGGAGCCGGCCAAGCGCATGCAGCCCGACCTGGAGCTTCAGCAACCCCGGCACCTGATCGGCCGTGTCGACCCTGCGGAGCGTGTCCTGCAGCTGCGGCACACGCTCGGCTTCGACGACCCGCCCGACGATCCCCAGGACGGCCAGCGGGTCCGTTTCGGCGGCCAGCCGCGCCGCCACTGCCGGATCGTCGCGCCGGGCAAGCATGCCCATCACGTCGGGGAGCAAAGGCGCCGGCCGCAGCTCCAGCTCATCCAGATCGATGTCGGTGGCCGTCGCCCCCGGCACCACCTCGGCGTACAACTCACCGACAACCCGCCTCACGTCTGCCGCAGCTACGCCGACAGGCCGATCCTTATCGCGTTTGCCGTTGAACTTCGGACTTGGCCGGCCCCGGCGGGTCCGCGATGGCCCCGTCGCGGCGCGAGCGAACAGGGAACCGCGCGACTGGGCCGTTCCGCGTGACCCGCCCGAGACCAAACGCCACAGCACTAGATACGGCTCCGGGTTCATCAGCCCGAAGAAAAAGATGATGACGGTCAGGTACACGAAGCCGGCGAAGATCGCACCAATCGCAACCATGACGCTGGCAACCGCCACGAACGCCAGACCGGGCTTTCGTCCGCGCTCCCCTATCGCGATGAGGAACGCGTTGGTCGTAACGTTGCCGCCGTCGAGGCCCGCCAGGGGCAGGAGGTTGAGGAGGCCCCACCACAGGTTCACGAAGATGAGGTCGTTGGTGATTACGCGAACGGGCTCGACGTCAGGCAGCCACGGCCGAATGACCATGACGGCAACTGCCACCGGTATCCCGACAAGCGGTCCGGCCAGGCTCACCAGGATGGACTTGCGAGGCGGCAGGGCGAAGCCATAAATCGTCAGCCCGCCCATACCCCACAGCCGAATCTCAGGAGTGATGCCGTAGCTATGCACGGCGAAGGCGTGACCCAGCTCGTGGATCAGGATCGAGACTGCCACCAACGACGAGCCACTCAAGCAGGTATGCGCCCGGCCGATTACCCAGGCCTATCAGCACCGTGATCAGCAGGAAGTCCAGACCGATGGCCACGGGAAAGCCGAAGAGGCGGAAGCGAAGGCTCGGCAGCGAAGACGACACGGTGGCGATCCTGGTTGCGGGGAGCCGCCGAAGCGGGCTGTCAGCTTCTAGGTTAGGACCTCAAGGCAGTGCGCGGCACTCCCGGGTTAGGGACCCATTCGCCGAGCGACCTGACCTCGGCCAGACCGTCGCGCAGATCCGGGTCAAGCGCTTCGGCAGCGGCAACGGCCGTTTCGATGGCCGTCAGACAGAGCATACCCATGGCCGTCGCGGCGAGGCGGATCTCGATGGCATCGCGAACCGGCCCGGACTTGGGCGACGGCGTGTTGATCACGAGCTGAACCTTGCCTGCGGCGATCATGTCCAGGATGGCGGTCTGCCCCTCGGCCGGCTTCTCGCCGACCTTGGCCACGACCTCCGTCTCGTAACCGAGCTTGCCCAACTCAGCGGCAGTGCCGATGGTGGCCGCGAAGCGGTAACCGGCCTTGGCCAGAGCATGGGCCACGCGCGGCAGGGCGTGGTGGTCTCGTTCCGCAACGGAGAGCAGCGCCAGGGCCCCGGCAGCGCCGGGCCGAGGCGGTATCAGGGCCGCGCCCTGCATTGCCTTGGCCAGCGCAACGCGTGGATCGGTATGAATACCGATGACCTCACCGGTGGACTGCATGCCCGGGCCCACCGACGGGTCCACGCCGCGCAGCTTGGCCGTGGAGAATGCCGGCGCCTTGACCGCGACGAACGACGGCGGCGGCAACAGGCCGTTCGGCCAGCCCATGTCGGCCAGCTTCTCGCCCAACGCGATCCGGACGGCGAGCTTGACCATCGGCACGCCCGTGACCTTGCTGATGAATGGCACAGTGCGGCTGGCCCGTGGGTTGACCTCGATGAGGTATACGCCGTCATCGCGAACGATGAACTGCGCGTTCACGAGGCCCTTGACGTCGAGGGCCCGGACGATGCGGTCCATGGCTGCGACGATCAGCTCCTGATCCGCCACGGAGACCGTCTGGGGCGGGAACATACCGACCGAGTCGCCGGAGTGCACGCCCGCCCGTTCGATGTGCTCGAGCAGGCCCGGGATCAGGACCGTGTCGCCGTCGGCGACGGCATCGATATCGACTTCGACGCCTTCCAGGTAGCGGTCGATCCGAACCGGCCGATCGGGATCCACAACGGTCGCTCGCGCCAGCTGCCCCACAAGATCGGATGGCGAATAGGAGAAGTCGATGGCGAGGCCGCCGATAACGAACGACGGCCGGACGATGACCGGGTAGCCGATCCGGTCGGCCAGCGCCAGCGCCTCCTCGATCGAGCGCGCCATGCCGCCTTCGGGCTGCGGAATGCCGACCGACTCGACCAGATTGGCGAAGCGGATGCGGTCCTCGGCCTGATCGATTGTCTCGAGGTTGGCACCCAGCAGCGGGATGCCGGCGGCGGACAGCGACTCGGCCAGGTTGAGCGGCGTCTGGCCACCGAACTGGACGAAGGCGCCCAGCAGCGGCAGACCATCGGGCGACTCCGCCTCCACAACCGACCGGACCGACTCCGGATCCAGCGGCTCGAAGTAGAGCCGCGAGCTCGCGTCGAAGTCGGTCGAGACCGTCTCCGGGTTGGAGTTGATCATCACCGCCTGCCAGCCCTGCTCGCGAAGTTCGGCCGCGGCCTGGACCGCACAATAGTCGAACTCGATCCCCTGCCCGATCCGGACCGGGCCGGATCCGATGACCAGCGCCGCGGGCCGCCGCACGGGCGGCAGTTCCGGCTCCGAGCCGCTGGCCGCGTAGGTGGCGTAGAAGTAGGGCGTCTCGGCCGCGAACTCCGCCGCGCACGTGTCCACCATCGCGTATCCCGGAACGAGGCCCAGTTCCATTCGGGCCAGTCGCACCGCCTCAGCCTCGACGCCCGCCATCTGGGCCAGTTCGCGGTCCCCAAACCCGGCCCGCTTGACGGTGGCCAGGAGCGTGGCCGCCTCATCGTCCCGTGGATCCGCGATCCGCGCGCCAGCCGCCCGCACTTCGTGCTCCAGGGCGATTGCCCGTTCGAATTCCGAGAGGAACCAGGCGGAGATGCCGGTCGCGCCCCGGATGGTTTCGGCCGGCATGCCCCGCCGCAGCAGGGCCAGGATCCGCCACAATCGCGAGTCCGACGGGCCGAGGAATCGCTTCAGAACGATGGGATATGCGGCGCGCTCGGCGTGGGCCCGGGCCTCGCATAGCAGCCCGCTGCCGTCGACGGTCATGATCGGGTGCGCCGCCGCCGGCTCCATCAGGTAGTCGAGAGTCCCCGTCCAGCCGGCATTCTCGGCCAGAAAGCCCGCGCCCGCCTGTTCAAGCGCTCGGAGCGCCTTGTTCAGGGCGGACCCAAACGTTCGGTCGATTGCCATGACCTCGCCGGTGGCCTTCATCTGGCTGCCAAGCGTGCGGTCGGCCGTGGGGAACTTGTCGAACGGAAAGCGCGGTAGCTTGACTACCACGTAGTCGAGGGCCGGCTCGAAGGCCGCGACCGTGGTGCCGGTCACGACGTTCGGGATCTCCGACAGCCGTCGGCCGGCGGCGATCTGGGCCGCCACACGCGCAATCGGATAGCCGGTCGCCTTACTGGCGAGCGCGGAGGATCGGCTGACCCGCGGGTTGACTTCGATGACCGCGTAGTCGGTGTAGTCCGGCGAGAGCGCGAACTGGACGTTGCAGCCGCCTTCCACGCCGAGTGCGCGGATGATCGCCAGGGCAGCCGAACGGAGCCGCTGGTGGACCGGATCCGGCAGCGTCTGGACCGGCGCGACCACGATCGAGTCGCCCGTGTGGACGCCCAGCGGGTCGACGTTCTCCATCGAGCAGACGGCGATGCAGGTGTCGTCCGCGTCGCGCATGACCTCGTATTCGATCTCCTGCCAGCCGACCAGGCAGCGCTCGATCATGACCTGATGAATTGGGCTGAGGCGCAGGCCGGAGTGCGTCCGCTCCCAGTAGGCATCCTCGGTCTCGACGATGCCTCCGCCCGTGCCGCCCAGGGTGAACGCCGGCCGAACGATGGCCGGCAGGCCAATCGTGTTGAGCGCGATGCGAGCCTCGGCGTCCCGGGTCGCCTCGGACGCGCCCTCGACGATGTAGCTCGGCGCATACGGCTGGCCCATACGAGTCAGCAGATCGCGGAAGAGTTGGCGGTCCTCGGCCATCTCGATAGCCTCGAGGGGCGTGCCAATGAGCCGGACGTTGTACTTCTCGAGGATGCCGGCCTTGGCCAGGGCGACGGCCAAGTTGAGCCCGGTCTGGCCGCCGAGCCCGGCGAGCAGCCCCTCCGGCCTCTCTTTGGCGATGACCTGCTCGATGGCCTCAACGGTCAGCGGTTCCAGGTAGACGGCGTCGGCAACTTCGGCGTCGGTCATGATGGTGGCCGGGTTGGAGTTGACCAGGATCGTCCGAACGCCCTCGGCGCGGAGTGCCCGGCAGGCCTGCGTGCCGGCGTAGTCGAACTCGGCCGCCTGGCCGATCACAACGGGCCCGGACCCGATGATCAGCGCGCTCTTTGGCTTGATTCGCACCGCGCGCGGGGCCGGATTGGCGGGCACGGGGTACGACAATTCGGGCTGTCTCACGCGGCGTCGGCGCCCGCTGCGCTCGCTGCGCCGACAAAAAAGCCACCGGCCTCAGAGGCGCGGTGGTTCAGCTTGCGGCTATCCATTCGTCTCCTTTCCGGCCTCTCTGGACCGGTACGCCGACCTCACGGGATCGGCACAAGGGCTGGGCGAAGAGTAGCACGTAGCGTCCTTATCCAGCCTCTCGCGTGGCGAAGACCCTAGTGACCCAACGCGATCGGCAGTCCGTTGGCCGCGCCTCTGGCCCTGCGGCTCCGGCAAGCTCTTTCAAGAACTGCTGTCTGCGCTCGGGCGGCTTCGACGGTAGCGAGCGGGACGACTACTCGTACTAGATCCGAACGGTAGGCCTCGGGCGAGTCGGCTGATGCCATCGCAAAGCGTCACGGCTCCGAAGCCGCCGTCAACGCTGCCAGCAGTTCCCGCGGGTCGAAGATCGGCACGGTCGCCTTCGCGAAGCCGCTGTGATCGCGGGTGACGATCGCCGACATTCCGCCAGCCACAGCCGCCTCGTGCAGCACCGCGTCCTCGAAATCCTCGAAGTCCAGATCAAGCGCACGGTCCAGCACGTCGCGGTCGACGCATGCGACATCGAACAGGCCCAACAACTCGTGCACCTGCCCGTGCGCACGCCTCGACCCAAATGACTTGGCCGCGATGTAGAACACCGTCGTGGCTGTGGTAGCGCAGATCGACCCCTCCAGGTTCCCTTTGTCCACGAGTGAAAAGAGCCTCGCTGCAGCGTCAACGTGGGGTTGCCTCTCCAAGAGGACGTCGAGGACGATGTTGGTGTCGAACAGCACCTTCACCGGTACTTCGCTTCGAGGTGCCTGCGGTAATCCTCTTCCGTCGTTGTCGCGCCCTTGACCGAGCCGATGAGCGATCGAACCCGAGGCGTGATCTTTGTACCGGCCGCCCCCTCATCGGAGTCTATGAGAGCGAAGTAGTCGGCCACGAGCCGGGAGAGGGACCTTCCCGACTTACTGGAGTAGCGCTTCGCATGGCGGATGAGTTCGTCGTCGAGGCGCAGGGTCAGTTTGGTGTTCATGGTCGTTCCCATTGACGTACTGCGAGCGAGGCAATTGTACGTCGCTCTAGAGGCCAAGTAAACGGCCTACCCGTGACTGGCGCCCGTTAGGCGGCCGATCGGACGACCGGGCGGGAACTCAACCCGCCCTTTCCTGGCGCCGCTCAAGACTCCCCTGTCGGCGCGACCACCGGCAAGCCTATGTCTCGCGCCGCGGCTGAGAGACGGTCGTCGTAGGTGACGAAGGCGGTCAGCTCGTCGACCAGCTCGAGGGCCGTCGCGAGGTGGATGGCGTCGAGCGTGCGCAGGCTGGCGGGGTCGAGCGCGGCTGCGCGGGCGGCGATTCGGGCGTCGAAAGCAACCACGACCAGGGCATCGAGCAGGGCGGCCATCTCGCTTGTGGAGTCGGGAGCCATCCGGGCAACGGCGCGCGCCACCTCGACGGTGGCCAAGATGCTCGATGTGAGCGGCCCGGCCGAATTGAGATACAGCCGCAGCGCGTCGGTCTCGGGCTCATCAACGATGAGCTTGACCAGGGCCGATGAGTCGACGTAGACCGGGCTCACAAACGCTCGTCCTCGCGCATCAGGCGAATCGTCTCCGAGAGACTCTGAGCGCCGGGCTTGGGCTTTCTTGGCTCTGGAAGCGTCGCCATCGAGCGGCTGGCCGGCGTAGCTCGGCCCTCGGCGATCAGCCGGTCCAGGATGCTCATCTCCGGGGCCGGCGCCGGCGCCAGTCGCGCCACCAGGCGGCCGTGCTCGGTTACGTCGAGCGTCTCCCCCTGTGCCACGCGCCGCAGGTAGACCGACAAGTTCTGCCGGAGTTCGCGCACGCCCACTCGCGCGTGCGAGCCACCTCCGTTCATGTTCTTGTTCCAGCTTGCATGTAGCACATGGTAGCACATTGCACCCAGAGGCCGCGAGCAGCGGCCCACCGAGGGTTTTTGCGCTGGCCTGTCCAGCAAACTGGCGGACTCAATCCGCCTCGGCGCCATCGATCACAGCGTGCAGTTCCAGTCCAAGCTGATGCGCCAGGGCGGAGCGCACCGCCGATCGAACGCCACGCTCGGTCACGTACTGGACCCGTCCACCGAACTCGTAGGCGCTCACGCGGGCCAGGTCCAGAGTGCGCACCTGATGGCAGAGGATCAGGCCGTCGCGTGTCTGCCCGGCGTGACCAACCGGTAGCGACACTTCGCCCGGGTACTTGGCCTGCCTCGTAGTGATCGGGCAGATCGTCGCCATGCCCGATCGATGGAAAGATTCGTACGAAACGACCAGAGCGCGGCGCGTGCCGGCCTGCTCATGGCCCAGGGTCAGGTCCAGATCCACGAGGACCACAGCCCAGCGGAGTTCACCGTCCGTCAGCGTGGCCACGCTTCCTTGTCGCCCAAGTCAACTGCGAGCGCGGCCATCTCGGTCCGGAACTCGGGATCCTGGGCGGCCTTTGCCCATTGGCTGGCCTCTTCCAGATCCCGCATCTGGGAATAGAGCCGATCCACCGCCAGCTCCATGACGGCATCCTGGCTCCTGGCCACGCCGAAGTCGCCGGCGAGTTCGCGGACCCTTCTCACGGTCGACTCGCTCAGGTTGTACGTGCGCTTGACGCGGTCGGTCATGCCGGGATTGTCGTACATCCAGATATGGGTGTCAACCTTGGGTGTATAGCAACACCCACCTGATTCGACCGGTCTCAGTCCATAGCCTGTAGTCGTCGCTGCAGCTCGGCCGTATCAAGGTGGACGGGCTCGACCATACCGACCGTGGGTTCGGGCCGGGCGCCGCCATGGCGAATACTTGCCGCCTTGACAAATCGATCGAACACAGCCAGCGCGTCGAGCGGACCTGGGCCGCCTTCGGGGTGGTATTGGACCGTCTCGATCGGCTTCTCGCGGTGGCGCAGCCCCTCGACGGATCCGTCATTCAGATCAATCTGGCTGACGACGAAACCGCTCGCCGCGGGCAGCGTTTCGCCGATGACCGTGACCTCGTGGTTCTGGGCCGTGACCTGGACCAAGCCAGTTTCCAGGTCCTGGACCGGGTGGTTCGCGGCGTGGTGGCCGAACGGCAGGCGCCGGGTCCCGGCTCCGGCAGCCCGACCGATGATCTGGTGGCCCAGGCAGATGCCAAGCAGCGGCCGCCCGTCGGCAATCACGGCGCGAGCCAGCGCCACCGGTCCGTCCAGCCGCGCCGGATCTCCGGGTCCGGGCGAGAAGAC
>JAYUDR010000222.1:0-3922 GCA_043739665.1 Chloroflexota bacterium | reverse complement strand
ATGACCAGGGTGGCGCCCTCACGGCCAACCTCGATCGCGCCCAGGCTACCAAGGACATCGGCGCTCACCAGCGGAAACAGCTGATCAGGTGTGATCGCCAACGCACGCTGCAGGTAAACGACGACGGCCGATTCCACAAACGCCATGGCGACAGCGAATATGACGACTGTGAGAGCGGCGCTGCGAAAGCGCACAGGCTGCCTCCCGATGCGTCCCCGCACGCCTGGTGTGGCGCCCCCGGCCGGATTCGAACCAGCGACGCCCGCCTTAGGACGGCGGCGCTCTATCCACTGAGCTACGGGGGCTCGTCGGGGATGGTACCGCGTCCGGCTCATCGCGGGCCAGAAGCAAGGTCGTTGGCGGGACTTTCCTGATACACACTAGATCGACGATCGGCCGAGTCCTTGGCCATCGTCCCGGCTTGGAACCGGCCGAGAAGGCGCGATTCGGCGGCCGCCCTGCCATCCGCCCACGAAGTCGCCCTTCGCTGGGCTTGGACGGCGGAGTCCGCCCGCCGTGTGACTCATCGGAGCGAACCGGTGGCCAGATCAGAGCCGCCGCGGCATCGGTGCTTTCCGTCGGTCGATCTGACGTGAATCCGGCAAGAAGTAGATGCCGCAAAGGTCGGCCGCCGGATCGGCGATCCATTGCCGTACACGGACCTGGCGGTCCGGCAGCGCGCAGGCGAACGTGGCCGAATGACGCTTAATCAAGTGGCGATGCGTGCTCTTCTCGGGCATGAATAGGACCACGCCGAGACTCGTCGCCCGCCAGCCTCGTTCGCCCGCAAGAAGGGCCGGCACTACACGACGCTTTCGATCGAGGACGGACAGCGTAGCCTGAAGATCCCAGAGACGAGTCTTGATCTCGCCGATAAGAAGCGCGCGGCGCTCGGCGTGCCAGGCGAGTCCGTCCACGGCCCCTCGCTCGCCGTAGAAGTTGAACGTGTACTCGGGATCGAACAGCCAGCCGGACGCCACCAGCATCTTCGCGCTCGCTTATGCGCGAGTGAACGCCCAGGGCGGCGACCGCAATCGACCCCGACAGGAAGGCGCTCCTTTGATTCCGAGGGGTCGAGGGCCAAGCGGGAGGCGGATCTCGAACCCGCGACATTCAGCTTGGTCGGTTGACCCTAAACCAGGGCCCCGAACGTGAAGCGGTCGCGGTCGCGAACGAGGTGGCCGACAGGGTGGAACGGCTCGTGTGAGAGGACAATCGTCCAGCCCTCATCCGCCGCGCGGCCGAATAGCTGGGTCTTGACCGCGACCGAGTCCAGCGGAAAGTCGTCGAAGGCCGTGACCCACTTGGGATTGGCGCTCCAGGGCCGCATGAAAAGGTCGCCGAAGAATGCCACCGTCTTGTCTCGGCCGCGCACGATCACTCCCTGGTGACCGGCCGAGTGGCCGCCCGTCGGTATGACGGAGACACCCGGCAAGATTTCGACCTCGCCATCGGCGGCGGACTCAATCCCCAGGTCTCGGACGAGACGCAGTTCGGGCTGGTCGTAGCTGGCCACAAGACGCGGGTTTTCGCCCAGGGCCATCTCCCACTCCGCACGCTGGGCGATGAACTTCGCCCGCGGAAAGGCCCGCGATCCATCGGCCCGCAGGACGCCGCCGGCATGGTCGTAGTGGAGGTGGCTAACAGCAATGGCGTCCACGGAATCTGCAGAGAACCCGGCCGCCTCGAGAGCCGGCAAGATCCACGGCCCTTCGTAGCGACGCATCTGGCGGCCCCTGTCGTTAATCCGATCGCCGATCCCGGTCTCCACCAGGACCCGTCCGGCAGAGGTCTCGACGAGGAGGCAGTTGAGGGCCTGGATGATTCGGTGATCGGCGTCGATCTCAGCGGTGACCAGATCGTTCCACATCATGCGCGGCACGACGCCCAGCAGCGCGCCGGCGTCGGAACGGAAACGGCCGGCCTGGATCAGGGCGACGCGCGTCCCACCGCCAAGTTCGGCCGACCAGTGGACCGCGTCATTCATGGTCGTCACCGGTGGAAATCCTCATGAAACGCCGAGACCGTCGGTTCCGACTGGCCCTGGTACTTCGAACCAAGGCCGACCGAGCCGTACGGCCGATCGACCGGGCTCGACATCGTGAGGAAACTGATCTGCCCGATCTTCATTCCGAAATACAGCGCGATCGGCAGGCCGGCGACATTCGATAGCTCGAGAGTCAGGGTGCCCTTCCAGCCCGGATCCACATAGCCGGCGGTGGAATGAATGAGCAGCCCGAGCCGACCGAGCGACGACTTGCCTTCCAGACGAGCGACGATGTCGTCCGGCAGTTCCACCCATTCGATCGTCTGGCCGAGCACAAATTCACCGGGATGGAGGATGAACTGCTCGTCATCGGCCACAGTCAGCAACTCGGTCAGGTTCGGCTGTTGCGACCTGACGTCGATATAGGCGTAGCGGCTGTTGCGGAAAACCCGGAAGCTGCGATCGAGGTGGAGGTCTACCGAGGACGGCTGCAGGTCGGCCGGATCGTACGGCCGGATCCGAATACGATCGGCGGCCAGCGACGCGGCGATGTCGCAGTCTGACAGAACGCTCATTTCACCCCCGCTCCGCTCTCTCGCTGAGAATACAGATTGTCCACCTCGCGCTTGAGCGTCTCGAGGTCCTCAAAGCTCTGGTAAACGCTGGCGAAGCGGATGTAGGCGATCTGATCGAGCGTTCGCAGCTTGTCCATCGCCAGCCTCCCGATCTCTGACGAATCCACCTCCGTCACCCCTCCGGAGCGGAGTTGAGCCTCGATCTGGTCGGCGGCCTGCTCGGCCGCATCGTCCGGCAGTGGTCGTCGCGTCAGCGCCTTGCGGAAGCCCGAAAGTAGCCTCTCACGGTCGAAGTCCTGCCGAGAGCCGTCGCGCTTGACTACACTCAGGCGCGGTGCCTCAATTCGCTCGTAGGTCGTGAAACGCGCTCCGCAAGTCTCACATTCACGCCGACGGCGAATGCTGGCCTCGTCGAGATCGCGGGAATCGATCACCCGCGTCTCTCGCTCGCTGCACCGCGGACAACGCATTCGATCCGTCCTCCTCCACCGCTCCTGGGACCAGGAGAATAGCACCGCCCGCCCGCCGCCCAGTTTGAGGCGTCAGCCGTTCCGGCTCCGCGGCCTCGGCACGGAGGCGACGTGCCCCGAGGCGGCGTCGGCTATCTCACGTGCCCGCGTCTTGACGGCCTCCCGAGCATGAACCAAGTTCAGGTAGCCTCGCTTTACAGCCGTCTCTCCCTCGGCGTGGCCATCCTCCCTGGGATCGAGCATCAGCGTTCGGCCATGTTCGATGAGGTCCACTGCCCGCTGAGCACGCTCGATTTCGGAGGCGAACGTAGGCGTTCCGGCGGCCCGGAGCGTGTGCTTGTCAACCTGCTCAGCTTCGCGGGTGTATGTGCGGAGAGCCTCGCCTGCGGCCCGGAGACTGTCTATGCTCGCCTCCGGATTGGCCTTCCGGCGACGCAATTCGTCGATCAATTCGCCCAATTCCGCCAGCGATACGTCGACGCGTCGGGCGATGTCCATGGCGGCGCGGCCATACGCAGCGTCGCGTCGCAACTCGCCGCCCACGACCAACACACGCCACAACAGAAAGAGGATGAGCAGGGCGAGAGCGAAGAAGACGATCAGCGGCATCATCACACTGCTCGACATGGCCGATCCTCAGCCCCGATCGTCTCGATGGTCTCGATGGTCTCGATGGTCTCGATCTCCGAGGCGAGCCGGCGAGGTGATCGCCAGGTCGGCCTCGAGAAACGACAGACTCACTGTAGCGGCTCGGATGCCGATCGGCGAGTCCGGTTAGGACGTTCTCCGGCGGGGGGCGGCTTTGTAGTTCGTCGCCGGACCGGGAGGCGCGCCGAGCCGGCCCGCTACTCGCACCCCTTGCGGCGCCCGTGGGCCGTCCGCTCGATCAG
>JAYUDR010000221.1:0-3937 GCA_043739665.1 Chloroflexota bacterium | reverse complement strand
TGCCAAGCACGACATGGGGGTTTGGAGCGGGAGACGGGTCTCGAACCCGCGACATTCAGCTTGGAAGGCTGACGCTCTACCGACTGAGCTACTCCCGCTCGGTTTCGTGCTCAACGCTACGTCACGGCCACCGGCCGGGCAAGGCTCGCAGCGTACCATGTTGCGGACGATCGGCGAGAGTTGGGATGCCGCTCAAACTACGGGGGACTCGTCTGGGATGAACGGGTTGGACGTGGTCGAGCGGCAAGCCAGATTGGCCGCGCGAGTCGGAACAGAGGGTGCTCGGAGGAGAGATCGGTTCCCTGAATCGACCTCGTCCGTCGTCCCTATCCCCGGCGAGATGCCCATCCGGATCCACCAACGTGGCTGGGTTGGCGTTGGCGTTGGCGTAGAGGTAGCCGGTGAGAAGAGCGGGGTTGCCGGCGGAGCCGTGGAGTGAGTCGAGACTCGTGAAGGTGCCGATGGTCGGGTTGTAGCTGCGGGCCCCGAAGTCATACAGGTCGGGGGTTCCGGGCGCCGACTCGAGGATCCGGCCCTGATAGCGCCAGGGTGTCGGTAGGGCGCTCATGACCGAGGCCACGGTGAGGCCGAAAGTCAGGGGCTTGCGCCTGACTCGGCATCGTAGGCGAAGGCGTCGGTGACCGCCGTGGAGGTTGAGTTGAGCGCACCTGCGGTATTGCCGTGGAGATCGGGCAGGAGGAAGCCAACAGCGCCGCCACCCCTTGTGGCGACTCTATCCCCTACCGCATCGATGGCACTCGGCGTGGTGGACGAAGCCGAGCTGATCCCGATCACGGTGTTGCTTGAACCTAGATACGAGTAGGACTCAGCCGGAGCGCTCCTCGTGGTCCGGCTCGCATGACGACCCAGGGCGTCGATCGTGAAGGTCGTGGCCGAGCCGGAGGCGCTCGTGACTGCGGCCAGGCGGTCGGCGAGGTCATCTCCATGACCGCGGACAGCGAAAGCGACGATCACCCGCTCCGAGGCTCCCGTTCCGGAACTGCAGCCAATCGCAAAGACCGATCAGCTCGCACTCGAGCCGGAGTGGGACATCAGGTCCAGATGGCGGTCGCCGGCAGGAGGAACAGAGCGGCCCGGATCAGAACGTGGCGCACTTTAGGGCGACCAGCGCACCTAGCCGCCCCCGGCGCGCAGGCCGGCAGGAATCCGTCGCTCGCACCTAGACGGAGCGTCGTTGCCGCCGACATGCGCCCTCAGCCGTAAGGGCGCGGGTTTCTCATCGCAAGAAGGTCCCGTCGCGTGGCACCGGTACTTGGTCCCGTGCGCGGGTGACGACCGTCGTCCGTAGAATTCCTGGATGAAAAAGATCGGGTTCCTCTCGTTCGGGCACTGGTCCGCCTCACCATACTCGCAGGTGCGTTCCGCGTCGGACGCGCTGATCCAGTCGATTGAGCTCGCCGAGGCGGTCGAGGATCTGGGTGCCGACGGCGCCTACTTCCGGGTCCACCACTTCGCCCAGCAGCTGGCGTCACCGTTTCCGCTCCTGGCAGCGATCGGCGCCCGAACCAAGCGCATCGAGATCGGCACGGCGGTCATCGACATGCGCTACGAGAACCCGTTGTACATGGTCGAGGACGCCGGGGCCGCCGACCTCATCGCCGGCGGTCGCCTGCAGCTCGGGATCAGCCGCGGCTCGCCCGAGCAGGTCATCGACGGCTTTCGGTACTTCGGCTATGTGCCGCCGGAGGGTGCGACTGACGTCGACATGGCCCGCGAGCACACGGAGGTCTTGCTCGGGGCACTGACCGGCGCCGGGTTCGCCGAACCCAACGCCTCCCCGATGTTCCCGAACCCGCCTGGGTTGCTTCGCCCGGAACCGCACTCACCCGGGCTGCGCGACCGGATCTGGTGGGGTGCGGGATCCCGCACGACGGCCGAATGGGCGGGGCAGCAGGGCATGAACCTGATGTCGTCGACGCTGCTGACTGAGGACGCCGGCATACCGTTCCACGAGCTCCAGGCGGAGCAGATCCGGCTGTTCCGTGAGGCGTGGACCGCCGCTGGGCACGAGCGCGAGCCGCGGGTGTCGGTCAGCCGCAGCATCTTCGCCTTGGTCGACGACCGCGACCGGGCGTACTTCGGGCGCGGCAACCAGGAGGCGGACAAGGTCGGCTACATCGACGCGCAGACTAAGGCGATCTTCGGACGGTCGTACGCCGCCGAGCCAGATGTCCTCGTCAAGGAGCTTGCCGGCGATACGGCGATCGCGGCGGCAGACACGCTCCTGCTCACGGTTCCGAACCAACTCGGCGTCGAGTACAACACCCACGCAATCGAGAGCATTCTGAAGTTCGTGGCGCCGGAGCTTGGCTGGCGATGAGCGGTCATTGACGCACCTTCCGCATACGCGTACGCTAGGACGTACGTATTAGGATCCATCGGCCATGACGACTGTCACCGCAACCGAAGCGCGTAAGCAGCTATACAAGCTTCTGGACGACGTGTCCGCCTCGCATGAGCCGGTCCAGATCACCGGCAAACGTGGCAATGCCGTACTGGTGGGCGAGGATGACTGGCGCGCCGTTCAGGAGACCCTGTACCTCGTGTCCATTCCGGGCATGCGCGAGTCCATCATCGAAGGCATGGCGGCGCCTGTGGAGGAACTCGACGGCGAACTCCGCTGGTGAGCTGGAGGCTCGTGTACACGAAGCAGGCCCAAAAGGACGCCGAGAAGCTGGCCGCAGCCGGCCTGCAGCCGAAGACTCAAGCCCTGCTGGCGGTCCTGGGAGAGAGCCCCTACCAGACGCCGCCCCCCTTACAGCTCGTCGGCGACCTGTCCGGCGCTGATTCTCGGCGCATCAGCATTCAGCACCGCCTGATCTATAAGGTCCTCGACGATGCCAAGACCGTGAAGGTGCTCCGAATGTGGACGCACTATCAGTAGGTCGGACCAACAAGGTTCGCGGCGACGCCTCAGTACTTTTCATGGCGATAGGTGTGCATGTTTCGTGGCCGCTCAAAGACGCTGGCGACGGCATCAAGCGTCGATTTAGCACCGCGCATATCGGCGCCCACCAGGCCGCCCGAGGCGTCGCCAAATCCTTCAAGAACGCGAGCGAACCCGGTTCGCGAATTAGACTCTGTAACGCGAATTACACGCCGTGGCCAGAGAGCCTAACTGCATTTGAAATGGCTCATTCGTGAGGGGATTTCAAGAAGAGAGCACCGCGCTTCCGAGATTCTGAATTGGAAGGCTGACGCTCTACGACTGAGCTACTCCCGCTCGATGGCCTCGGCGCCGTATTTCGAGCCTACCACGAGTCAAGCCTTTGGGGCGCTCGACAGGGCTGTCTGCCATTCGAGTCGCGGCTGAACGATGCCCCTACCAGATGCCGTTGACAACCAGTTGGGCAGCCCATGCCCGCAATGCTCCAGGGGTTTCGTAGCGCACCTGTCCCCAGCCGTGCGTGTAGGGCGAGTCGACATTGAGGTACTTGAAGCCGTCGGCCTTGAGGACCTTTTCAAAGTTGGCGGCGTGGATTGCGTAGAACCCCTGCTTCGGGCAGGCACCGACTGCCTGGTTTTGGCAGGCGATGACGACGAAATACAGCGACGAGCGATACACGTCTGCAGTTTGGCCTGCCAGCACGATGGGCGAGTGCGACTGGATGCCCGCAACGTCTCCGAACGGCTTTTCGGCAGTCGGGCCAGAAGCGCCGGCCGTGAAGTATCCCGAGAACGAAATCGAGATGCTGAAGACGTCTGGGTGACGAAGGGCCAACATCGGGGCACAGAAGCCACCGGCGGACATGCCCATAATGCCCCGCGCCCGCGAGTCCTCTATGGTCCTGTAGCCTTTGTCCACGACTTCAACGACGGTCTGCGAGATGAACGTTTCGAACCATTGGCTGCCGTCGTACATGTCGGCACACTGCGTGTCGCCATACGGCGAGCCGAGGGAGTCGATGAAGACGAC
>JAYUDR010000220.1:0-3947 GCA_043739665.1 Chloroflexota bacterium | reverse complement strand
CGGTGTCAACGATGGACATGTCGTAGTGGGGCTCCGCCTCAGCCCGCCAGTGCTCACAGATGTTGGCGATCTCCTTGTCGGAGACGAAGACGCCCTGGAGGCGAATCGGACGAGGTACGTCTGCCGGCTGGAAGAGCATGTCGCCGCGGCCGATGAGGTCCTCCGCGCCAGGCATGTCGAGGATCGTGCGCGAGTCAATTTGAGAGGCCATGGCGAATGCGATACGACTCGGGAAGTTGGCTTTGATCAGGCCCGTCACGACGTTTACAGACGGTCGCTGCGTGGCCAGGACGAGGTGTATACCCGTGGCCCGGGCCTTCTGAGCCAGGCGGACGATCGGCTCTTCGACGTTCTTGCCCTCGCGCATCATCAGGTCGGCCAGCTCATCGATGATGATCACCAGGTATGACATCCGGTCGGCCGGATCTGCCCGGGTCTCGTTGTACCCGGCAAGGTTGCGCGCATTGGCCCCGGCAAAGCGGCGGTAGCGGTTCTCCATCTCGTTGACGGCCCACTTGAGCGCGGCCTTGGCCCGCTCGGGCTCAGTGATCACTGGAATCATCAGGTGAGGCAGGCCGTTATAGGCCGACAGCTCGACCCGCTTGAGGTCCATCAGCACCAGCCGCACTTCGTCTGGCGTGGAGTTGCACAGCAGGCTCGTGATCAGGGCGTTGACCATGACGCTCTTACCGGAACCCGTGGCGCCGGCGATCAGGAGGTGCGGCATCCTGGCCAGATCGGTTGCCCGAGCGTGGCCGGCGACGTCGCGGCCGAGGGCGAAGGTGAGCTTCGATGCAACCCGGAGGTCGACCTCCTCGAGGATCCGCCGCAACTGGACGATGTTGGGGTCCTTGTTAGGGATCTCGATCCCGACGACGCTCTTGCCCGGGATGGGTGCCTCGATGCGGATCGTCGGGGCCGCCAGGGCCATCGCCAGGTCGTCGGAGAGAGCCTCGATGCGGCTGACCTTGATCTCGGGCGAGGGCTCCACCTCGTACTGAGTGACCACCGGGCCGGCGTTCCAGACAGCGACGCGGGCCGGAATGTTGAAGCTGGCCAGCTTGGCGACGATGATTGCTGCGTTGCGACGGTGATCCATGGTGCTGTCGCCGCCGCGGGGTGCAATGTCCTCGAGGAGTGCCAGCGGCGGAAGGTGGTACTCCGGCCGCGGCTTGTCGGCAGTAGCCACCACGCCGGTCAACTTAGACTGGGCCGGCGCGTCGGCGGGCAGGCGTTGGCCGCGGACTGGGGAGCCGTTCCGGAGGGACTGGCCATCGATGGCGGGTGCGCCACCTGGCAGCGGCCCGCCATCGCGGCTCGCCGCGCTCGCCGATGCGGGCGGCGCGAACGTCTGCGACACGGGTCCTGGATTTGGGCTGGCCACTGGGATCGTCGACATGCCGTCGCCAAATCTAGAACGAGGATCGGCCGAGCCCAGAAGGCCTTCTTTGCCGCGCTTCTCAGGCCGATCGGCTCGGCCGGTTGCTCCGTCGCCAGCCGGAGAAGCACCCGTGGCGCTGCCGTGGTTACTGAGCGAGGCCGTGGCATCAAGGCCGCCCACACCCGCCGGGGCGGGGCGGAACAGCGCCGTAACCGCCCTTGAGACGAGCCGGCCCAAAGGCGACATAACCGACGGCAGTGACATGTCGAGGGCCAGGAGTAAGCCGGCAACCATCAGGATGGACAGGATCAACCCCGCGCCGGGCGCGGAGACGAGCGGCGACAGGAAGTCCGCCAGCGCTTTCCCGACGCCGCCACCCCGGGGTTTGAGGTCATGCGCGGTAACAAGTCCAACAACACCCAGAAGCGATAGATAGGAGACGGCGCTGCCAACAAGGGTCAGTTCCCAGTCCGAGTTGTCGCTTTGAGCGCGGTAGAGGTAGTAGCCGAGAAGCAGCAGCACGAACGGCAGCAGCCAGCGTGGCGTGCCGAACCAGGGCGCCACGATGTTTCGTATGAAGTCAGTTAACGACCCGCCGCTGGGCATGAACAGGCCGATCAGCAGCATGATGCCCAGGATCAGCATCATCGTTCCGAGGATGATGCGGACGATTTCGCCGTCTACCTTCCACGTCCGACCAGAACGGCGGCGGCGCGGGCCAGGCGGCGTTGCCCGGCTCGATCGGCTCGAGGTGGAGCGCCTCGAAACTGGTATCGGTCGTCCCGGCATCTACACCTCCACCACGACCGGAAACACCAGCGGCCGGCGTCGCGTCTGCTCGTAAAGGTAGCGGGAGATTTCGTCCTTGATCTGGCTCTTGAGCAGGCCCACTTCGCTGGTGCGATCGCCTTTGCCTTCGATGCCGGCCATCATGCGCTCAACGGCACCCTTCATCAGCGGGTCGTTCTCGTTGCCATGGATGAAGCCCCGGGTCACGATCTCGGGCTTGGCCACTATGCGGCCGCTCTGCTTGTCCACGGTCACGACGACGATGAACATGCCATCGTTGGCCAGGGCCCGGCGATCCCGCAACACAACCTCGCCCACGTCGCCAACGGAGAGGCCGTCGACGAAGACGTAGCCGGCGGTGACGGGGGCGGCGCGGCGGGCGGAGCCATCGGCGAAGAACTCAATGGGCTGACCGTTCTCGATGATGAAGACGTTTTCCGGAGCCACTCCCGTTTCCACAGCCAGACGACCGTGCTGCACCAGCATCCGGAACTCGCCGTGGATCGGGATGAAGTACTTGGGCTGCGTCAGTCCGAGCATCAATTTGAGCTCTTCCTGGCTGGCATGACCCGAAACATGGACGTGCTTCACGGAGTGGTAATAGACGTTGGCCCCGGCCTTAAAGAGATTGTCGATCGTCCGGGCCACGTACTCTTCGTTGCCCGGGATGGGGCTGGCGCTGACGATGACGGTGTCGCCGGCCTGGATTTCCACGAAGCGGTGGTCGCGATTGGCCATGCGTGCCAGGCCGGCCATCGGCTCACCCTGGGAGCCTGTCGTGGCGATCACGATGCGTTCGATCGACCCGATCTGGTCCTTTGCGACGACCTGACCCGGCGCGTGCGTCAGGTAGCCGAGGTCCGTGGCGATTCGGAAGTTCTGCTCCATCGACCGGCCTATGACGGCGACCTTGCGATCGAAGGTCGCGGCGGCGTCGATTACCTGCTGGATGCGGTTGATGTTGCTGGCGAAGGTGGCGACGATGACCCGGCCGTCAAGCGGCTCCATGATCTCCCGGAAGGTCTCGCCCACCGTTCGTTCGGAGAGCGTATAGCCGGGCTTCTCGGCACCAGTCGAATCCGATAGCAGACAAATGACGCCGTCCTGGCCCAGACGAGATAGCACCGCGAAGTCGGACCGGCGGCCGTCTACCGCCGTGTGATCGAACTTGAAGTCGCCGGTGGTCACGACCGTGCCGACAGGGGTGTGGAGGGCCATGCCCATGGCGTCCGGAATGGAGTGGCTGATCCTGAAAGGCTCCACGCGGAACGGCCCGATCTGGACGCTGTCGCCCGGATCGAGAGGCATGAGGGGGTTGGAGTGGAGCTTATGCTCCTTGATTTTGATTCCCAGAAGGCCGCGGGCCAGCGTGGACGCATAAACGGGCACGCCCGGGAAGTACGGCAGGATGAACGGCAGGCCGCCGACGTGGTCCTCATGGCCGTGGGTGATGAGGAAGGCTCGCACCTTGTCTCGGTTTTCGCGCAGATAAGTGACATCGGGAATGATGAGGTCGATGCCGAACATCGCCTCGTCCGGGAACATGAGCCCGCAGTCGACAACGACGATGTCGTCTCCGTATTCGAAGACGTACATATTCTTGCCGATCTCCCCCACGCCTCCGAGGGGGATGATGCGGAGCGGGACCTGGTTATCAGTCATAGTGCTCGCGTTTCGGGGTTGCACGGTTTGTGTTCATCCTAGAAGAGGGTGAGCTGGTCCGTCGGGTCGGATTGGGAAGTCAGCTCGATGGATTGTGCGCCGACGGCCGATTGAA
>JAYUDR010000219.1:0-3964 GCA_043739665.1 Chloroflexota bacterium | reverse complement strand
ACCGTCGAACTAATCACCCCGATTGCCCTCGAAGTCGGACAGCGCTTTGCCATCCGTGAGGGTGGCCGCACTGTCGGCGCCGGGGCCGTCATCTCGATCACTGAGTAGCCGGAGTTCTGTGATGGCAAGGCAGCGGATCAGAATCCGCCTCAAGGCGTACGACCACCGACTGCTCGATCAGTCGGCGGCGCAGATCGTGGAGACCGCTCAGCGGACCGGCGCGGATGTTGTCGGTCCCGTTCCGCTGCCGACGCGCATCGAAAAATTCACCGTATTGCGGTCGCCCTTCATCGACAAGGACAGCCGGGAACAGTTCGAGATCCGCACGCATAAGCGGCTCGTCGACATCCTGGAGCCCTCCTCGAAGACGGTCGACGCCCTGATGCGACTCTCGCTTGCTGCGGGCGTCGACATCGAAATCAAGATGTGACCCAATGACGATTGGACTCATCGGCCGCAAGGTCGGCATGACGCAGATATTCCAGGCAGATGGAACGATGATCCCCGTGAGCGTCGTTATCGTCGAGCCGAACACCGTCACCCGCCTCCGAACGCCGGAGCGCGACGGCTACGCTGCCGTCCAACTCGGCGTGGAGGAGTCCAGCAAGCTCAACAAGCCGGAAACGGGGCAGCTCAAGAACCTGCCAAAGGTGTCGGTCATCCGTGAGTTCCGCCTCGACGCGGACGGCACCGAGGCTTACACCGTCGGCCAGAAGCTGGACGTGACGCTCTTCGCCGCGGGCGACATCGTCAACGTGACGGGTGTTAGCAAGGGCAAGGGTTTCGCCGGTCACATCAAGCGCCACCACTTCAAGCGCGGGCCAAAGACTCACGGTTCGGACCATCACCGCGCCCCTGGTTCCATCGGTCCTGGTACCACGCCGGGCCGCGTCTACAAGGGCATGCGGATGGCCGGCCACATGGGCGACGCCCGTGCAACCGTCAAGCAGCTGCGGGTCGTCCGTACTGACGCCGAGCGCAACCTGTTGCTCGTCAAGGGCGCCGTCCCCGGCTCCCCCCACGGGCTGCTCCTCGTAAAGAAGGCCTAGCAATGCCGATGACGACCCTCTACGCGAGGACGGGCGAGGCGATCGGCGAGGTCGAGCTCTCAGATGAGCTCTTCTCCGCGCCAATCAACACGGCCGTGCTCCACCAAGTGGTGATTGCCCAGCTTGCGGGCCGCCACCTTGGAACTCACGACACCAAGCGGCGCGGCGAGGTTGCCGGCGGCGGGCGAAAGCCATACCGCCAGAAGGGGACCGGTCGGGCCCGTCAGGGTTCCATTCGATCTCCGCAGTTCCGCGGCGGGGGCGTGGTCTTCGGGCCGCACCCGCGCAGCTACGTACAACG
This sequence comes from Chloroflexota bacterium, assembly GCA_043739665.1. Taxonomy (GTDB): domain Bacteria; phylum Chloroflexota; class Limnocylindria; order Limnocylindrales; family CSP1-4; genus Fen-1039. The sequence goes on along the minus strand of JAYUDR010000219.1, from coordinate 2,614 downwards.
CCTGCCCCGCCAGATGAAGCGCCTCGCGCTCGTCGGCGCCCTGACGTCCAAGCTCGACGATGACGCCATCCGAGTCATCGACGCCTTCGGGCTGGAGGGCCCCAAGACGCGCGACATCGTAAACATCATCGACGCTCTCAACTGCCCCAAAGGTCGCGTGCTCATCGTGGCCCCTGCCACGGACGAGACGCTCATCCTCTCCGCCAGAAACGTGCCTGGGGTCGAGGTGATCCGGGCGGACTCGCTCAATGTCGTCGCCGTGCTCAACGCGGACACGGTCCTGATCGAGCAGCCGGCACTGAGCCGAATGGAGGAGGTGTACGCGTGAGCCTGACTGCACACGAGATACTTCTCCGGCCAATCATCAGTGAGAAGACTATGGACGAGTCGCAGCGTGGCAAGTACACGTTCGCGGTCCGTCCTGGGGCCACCAAGATCCAAATCGAGGCCGCCGTCGAGGAGATCTTCAAGGTGAAGGTCACCGCGGTGAACGTGCTGACGACCAAGTCCAAGGAAAAGCGCGGTGGGATGCGTCGCAGCCGGGTTCCCGGTCGCACAACTCCAATTCGCAAGGCAATCGTGACTCTGGCCCCCGGCCAGAAAATCGAGTTCTTCGAGGCCGTCTGAGATGCCGCTGCGAAGCTACAAACCAACCTCGGCGGGCCTCCGGGGAATGACCCGGTCCACGTTCGAAGAAATTACGACCAAAGAGCCCTACAAGCCGCTCCTTGAGCCGCAGAAGCGCGGCTCTGGCCGCAACAATCAGGGCCGAATCTCCGTTCGTCATCGTGGCGGCGGCGAGAAGCAGCACTACCGCATCATCGACTTCAAGCGCGACAAGTTCGATGTGCCCGCGAAGCTGGCTACGATTGAGTACGACCCCAACCGGTCGGCCCGCATCGGCCTGCTTCACTACAAGGACGGCGAGAAGCGCTACATGCTCCTGCCCCACGGTCTCAAGGTTGGCGACGTCGTTGTTGCCGGCGTCGAGGCCGAGGCTCGATTAGGTAATGCGCTTCCTCTGGCCAACATTCCGCTCGGCACCACGATCCACAACATCGAGCTGGTCCCGGGCAAGGGCGGCCAGATCGTCCGGTCCGCGGGCGTGTCGGCCCAGCTGCTCGCCAAAGAGGGAGATTTCGCCTCGGTGCGACTTCCTTCCGGCGAGGTTAGGCGGGTCCCCCTCCGCTGCATGGCCACTGTCGGCCAGGTCTCAAATCTCGAGCACGAGAACCAGAACCTGGGCAAGGCTGGACGCGCACGGCACATGGGCCAGCGGCCCGAAGTCCGCGGCGTGGTCATGAACCCAAGAGACCATCCGCACGGTGGTGGTGAAGGCAAGTCGCCTACCGGAATGCCGCCCAAGACGCCGTGGGGTCAGCCCGCCATGGGCTACCGAACCCGTCTTGGCAAGAAGTCGTCGAGCAGACTCATCGTCCGCTCGCGGCATCGCAAGTCATAAGGCAGAGGAGAGAGAGGCATGTCGCGTTCGGTCAAGAAGGGACCGTTCGTCGAGTCGCGGCTCCTCGGCCGCGTCCAGACGATGAACAAGCGCAGCGAGAAGAAGGTCATTAAGACCTGGTCTCGCGCGTCGGTCATATTCCCCGATTTCATTGGACACACCGTCGCCGTTTACAACGGCAAGAAGCACATCCCGGTCTACGTGACCGAGAACATGGTCGGCCATCGCCTTGGTGAGTTTTCCCCGACCCGCACCTTCCGCGGGCATGGAAAGCACACCGAGCGCTCGTCCGCACTCAAGTAGGAGCGAAGGACGTGCGTGTTTTAGCCACAGCCAAGTACCTAAAGGGCTCCTCGAGAAAAGCTCGCCTGGTTACCAACGCGATCAAGGGCAAGCGGGTCGAGGAAGCTTCAGCTCTCCTGCGGTTTATGCCGCAGGCGGCAGCTCGTGACGTTGCTCGCGTTCTAAAGAGCGCGACGGCGAACGCTGAGAACAACCACAACCTTTCCGCCGAGGACCTGGTTGTGGCTGATGCGCAGGCCAACATGGGGCCTGGCGTTCAGAAGCGCTGGCGGCCGCGGGCTCAAGGTCGGGCCTTCCCGATCCACAAGCCCATGACCCATATCACCATCGTCGTCGAAGACCGGGAGGCCTAGATGGGTCACAAGGTTCACCCGTACGGCTTCCGGCTGGGTGTCTCGCGCACCTGGACGGCGAAGTGGTACGCGGACAAGGACTACACGGATCTACTCAAGGAAGACATCTCCATCCGCCTGCTGGTTACGCGCCGGCTGGCCAACGCGAGCGTCAGCGGGATCGAGATCGAACGTGGTATCAACCACGTGACGGTCACGATCCACACCGCCAAGCCGGGCATCGTGATCGGCAAGGGCGGGGCCAACGTCGAGCTTCTCCGTCAGCAGGTCGGCGCGCTGACCAAGCGCAAGGTGAAGCTCGAGGTCAAAGAGATCCGTCAGCCGGAACTTGACGCGGGTCTCGTTGCGGCCAACATCAGTCAGCAGCTGGCTCGCCGCATTGCCTTCAAGAAGGCCATGAAGCAGTCCATCCAGCGGACGATGAAGGCCGGTGCCAAGGGCGTGAAGATCGCCGTTGCGGGCCGCCTCGGCGGTTCGGAAATGGCTCGTCGCGAGT
>JAYUDR010000218.1:0-9951 GCA_043739665.1 Chloroflexota bacterium | reverse complement strand
GGCCATGCGTGCTGCCTTTGACGCCGGCGGGAAGGTGATCGGAGCGGTCGCGGACAATCTCGAGGAGCGCATTCGGGACGCGGAGACCAGGCGGGCGGTGGCGGATGGCCAGGCTGTCTTGTTGAGCCCATACGGCTACTCCTTTCTCAGTCGGCGCAGCAATGGGCCGGAACAAGCTGATCTACTGCCTTTCTGATGCCGTCGTTGTGGTCGCGGCTACCGAGGCTTCCGGTGGCACCTGGGCCGGCGCCGAGGAGGCTCTCAAGGCACGTTGGGTTCCTGTGCTGGTGCGAGGGACGGACTTTCCCACGCCCGCGGACAGGGCTCTTGCGTATATGGGCGCTGGTCAGATCAAAGAAGAAGATCTGGGTGCGACGACCGCATCGGAATTCTTGAAGCAGCTCGACGCCGACTTCGAGCCCGGCCGACGCAGAGCAGTGTCGGAGGAGCCGGTCCAATACCCGATGTTCGGGCTGCCAGTGCCTTTGCCACGTAGAGGAAAGCCGAGCCGGAAGACCAAGTAGGGCGAGGGGTCAAAGTGCAGGACGAACGTGGCCTAGCCTTCGCAGCCGCCAGGATGTGGGGGGCCAATCGTGATGGTCCGCCTTGTCGGCCGCCCAGTTCGTCGTCGACCTGCGGGCTGCCGAGCTTCGGAGGGACCGCGGCGATCCCGGGCCCCGACTGAGTTCGGCTGAAGGGCTGCCCGTCGGGGGTGCGAAGGGCCGGGATCGTCAGGTTCGTCCCGAGGACCGTTGCGGGGGCGGGGAGGCTCTCAGACAGCGCCCGCGACACTGGCTAAGCGGCTCGGACTGCCTTGACCAACTCGTCCACTCCCTCAATCCCGAGGTTGGTGGAGTGCGCTCCGATCCCTCTGGGCGCGCCACTTTCTGAGCCCGGCTCGGTTCGGTTGCCTCGATCATCCTAGAGGACTACCCAAGCCTCCGGAGCAGGCAGCACCCTTCTCGCCGCCTTGCCCGCCCCCGGCGAATTGGTGGATGAAGTCCCCCAGCCGCGAGTCAGAAGCCGCGGCGACGCCGAGTTGCGCGCCCCACGCACTCGCCACGATGGGTGATGGCAAGCCGGCATAGGGGCTCAGAATCAAGTACTTCTCGGTCCCGACGTAGTCGGCCGCGACGAGTTGCTGAAGTGCGGCGATCTGGTCGGCCCCGAGGGTGGGCTGATAGGTGATCCATACGGCGCCGTGTTCGAGAGAGTGGACGGCATTCTCACTCGGTACGGGTTGCGCGTAGATGCCGCAGTTCAGTGCAACCGCGCTGTGCGGGCCACCTGCCGGCGGCACCCGGTCGTACGTGACCGGTCCAGACACATGGGCATGATCGGGCTCGGCGAACGTTTGGGCGCCCGATGGCAGCGAGCTGGAGCCGCCGGTACCGAAGGTGGCGGCAACCGCGATCGCCCCGGCCGCCAACGCCACGACGACAATGCCAACCACACCGGCGACGGCCCATAGCCGGACGCGTCGATCGGGTGCAGCCACCCTGCGTTGGGGCTCCGCTCGCGCGTTCGTCCTTCGACTGTTCCGGGCCTGTTTCCCCAAGGTGGGCCTTCTCCGACTTGCTCCGACTCGATGAGACGGGCCGCCATTCTATTTGGTAGATCGTCAGGCGCCTTCGAATTAGGCGGTTCGGCCCGCCTGGTGTGTCGCTGCCTGGCGGTGGCGGGCTTGCGACCATGGCGCCGCCGCTTGCCGGCCGTAGCCGCTGCTACCCATCCGGCGCTCGCTCCTACACGGTTGAGGTAACCCGTCGCGTCGAGCGGTCTTTTGGCCACCGGATGGCTCAGCGCCATCGACTCGGGTGTACCGTCGCGGCGCTCCGGCGCTCGTTCCGCGCCCAAGTGGTTCGACAGCGTCGGGCTATGAAGGAGGTCCGCAATGGCCTCGGGTCCAGTTGTGCTCTCGCCGCTGGGGCATTTGGTAGCCCCCACCTCTCTCCGGCGCCGTGCCGGGCTTCTGTTGATGCTGCTCACCGCCGGGTCAATGGCGATGGCGGCCTCGCCCTTTGCCGCTGCTGCGGCGACTACCTCGTCTGACAAGGACGAGTCCCGTTTCGTTCAGACCAATCTCGTGTCGGATGTCCCCGGCTGGGCGCCGATCGTGGATGCCAGCCTCGTCAATGCCTGGGGCATGAGCGCTGGACCTGCCACCCCCGTGTGGGTCTCCAACAACGGCACCGATTCCACCACTCTCTACCGTGGCGGGACAATGGGCATGCCATTCAGCAAGGTGCCACTCGCTGTTGCCATTCCCGATGGCGCTCCCACCGGTCAGGTCTTCAACGTAGGGCCAGACTTCATGGTCGGCGGCGCCCCGGCCCGCTTCATCTTCGCGTCTGAGCACGGCTTCATAGACGCGTGGCAGGGCGGCCTCTCGCCAATCACGATGGCAAAGACCGTCGCCATGGTGCCCGGTGCCAAGTACAAGGGCCTGGCGATCTCAACCGGCACCGGCGGAAGCTGGCTCTACGCCGCGAACTTCACGGCCGGTCGGATTGACGTCTTCAATGGCATGTTTGCGCTCCAGAACTGGGCGGGCGCGTTCATGGACCCGCACCTCCCCGTCGGGTACGCACCGTTCAACATCCAGAACCTGGGCGGCAGGCTGTATGTCACCTACGCCAAGCAAGGCCCCACCGGCGATGATGTCAAGGGCGCCGGCCACGGCTTCGTTGACGTATACAACACCACCGGCCACTTCCTGATGCGCCTCGTCAGCCACGGCCGACTGAACTCCCCGTGGGGTCTTCAGATCGCGCCGGCCGGCTTCGGCGCGTTCGCCGGTGACCTGCTCGTCGGCAACTTCGGCGATGGCCGCATCAACGCCTACAACCCATGGAATGGCGCGCCCGAAGGCACGCTGCGCGGCACCAACGGCAGGCCGATTTGGATCGACGGCCTGTGGGGCCTGCAGTTCGGCAACGGCGTCGCCGGCACCCCGATGACACTGTTCTTCGCGGCGGGACCCGCTGGCGAGGCCCACGGCCTCCTCGGTTCGCTCACGCTAGCCCCGGATATGGACGGCGACTGACCCCTCAGCGGCTCTCGATGCAACTAGCGGCGCCGTTCTGGCTGCAGGGCGGCGCCGCGCTCCAGGCGACCGCTCCGGGCCGGCTCTCCAATCAGGCCCCGGACCGCCACCAACCGCCGGGGTCGAACGCGTTCGTCGGCTCGCCTGCCTCAGTCGATGTTTCGGACGACGACCGTGCCGCCGATCCTGTCGTGCCAGCCGCGCTTGCGCGAGTCGAACGCGACCCAGATGACGCCGATGTAGAGGCAGGCGAAAGCCACAAACAGGCCGACCAAGCGCAGAACGGCAGTTCCCCACCTGATCTTGCCGCCGTCGACATCACGCACAACATGCAGACCCAGCAGCATCATTCCGATTGTCTGACCCGCAGTACCCCACAGGCCGATGAAATAGACGATGTAGATGAGCACCGCCATCGCCTGACCCGCCACTCCGAGAACTAAGGATAGGATCGACCCGACGATCCCAAGCAGGATGACGTCGATGATGTAGGCCCCTACGCGGAGCCAGAAGCCACCGAACGCCAGGCCCGGCGCGGGCCCGACCTGAGCCTGTTGAGCCCACGCGCCATCGGGCGCTCCGGCGGGCAGCGGCGGCCACCCGGCATGTTGAGCCCACGGCTTGGTCATTCGCCAGGGTAGGAGGTCGCTCGCGAGGCCCAGCGTCATAACGCCCAGGGACCCGAACACCGCTGGGAAACCGACGCCGCTGCCGGGGCCTATCGGCGCAAACGCAACCGCGACGAACACCGCGGCGGCGCCGCCGTAAGTGGCCAGCACGCCGGTCGCATTGAGCAGTCGGTGCCGGCGCTCCCAGTCGCCGCGCCAGTCGACGACGCGCACGCCGGCGCGCTCCATCGCGGCGGTGAGGGATGCGGCTTGCCCACGCGCCACGTAGATCGGGGGCCCGTATGGCCGGATGCGCCAGCCGCCCCTTGTTTCGTGAACGATCTCGAGCTGTGGTCCAAGTTCCATGACAGTGGCAGGCTCGCTACCGGGCCAGGAGAACCAGCGGCGCCTGCGCAGCTCGTGGCCAGTGATGGTCCACTCCGTGGTCCCGAGCGTGTTGGCGAGCCAGCCCACAAGCCAGAGGAGGAGCCAGTAGGCCAGCATCCAGTTCGACCAGCCAAACGCCATCCCGAAAACAAGACCGCCTACGAAAGCCACGGCAGCGTACAAGCCGACTCGTCTCAGGACGCCGCGCCCCGTGCGCTCATTGAATCTGGCCGGCTGCTCTGTGATGTCCGCTGAGGCCATCATGTTTCCCTCCCGATTGGCTTCCGCCACCCGCAGCTTAGCACCGGCTCATCGACCGGCGGCCCCGCTCAACTGTAGGGCGGCAGGTCTTGCCACCACCCCTCGCCCAGCTCAAAGGCAGCGGCGACCATGCCATCCCGCAACCCTTCCGGGATCACGGTCACCTCGTCGAGGCCGTAGTGGGCCAGGATCGTGGCGATGATCAGCAAGCCGGGCGGGAGAATCTGTATCCGAGCCGGATCTTCGCCGCTTCGCCGAGCCAGCTTGCGGGCCGGTTCCGCCAACAGACGGGCCGCGATCACCGCGAGCTCGGCCATGGTCAGACGCCGGTCGCCGGATCGACCCTTGGTCCGCTCGAGGTCGGCAAAGTTATGGGCCGAGCCGCCGGTTGCCCAGGCGCGAGTGGGCTTGCCGACCGGGGCCAATGCGAGGGTTGCCCCGATGCGGGCGCCACCCAGCGCCCAACTGAGGGCTTGGGGTGGGTCGCCGCGAAGGTCGGCCCCGAGAAGGGCCGCCCCGACCGGCAGTGACGCCGACGCCACACCAACGTGGCCATCAGTCAGCGTCAGCTCGGTAGAGGCGCCGCCTGAGTCGATGAGTAGCTGGGATCCAACAGGATCAAGCCGTCGAACGGCGCCGATGAGGCCGAGGGCGGCCTCCCGTGTGCCCGAAAGGACCCGCACCGGCTCGCCCAGCTCACTTGACAGTCGCTCGAGGAGGGCCGGCCCGTCGCTTGCCCGGCGCAGTGCCTCGGTGGCCCCTATGACGACTTGATCGCTCCTTCGGCGGGCAAGTTTCAGATAGCTAGTCAGTCTCGCCTCGAGTCGCCTGGCCGCGCGCTTGCCGATTTGTCCTTTCGTGGCAACCTGCCGGCCGAGCTCGATAAGTTCGCCCCGTTGCTCAACCCGGCTGACGAGCGGGCCATCGGGCGAAGCTGATACGTCGGCGATGAGGAGATGGACGGTGTCGCTGCCAATGTCGATGGCGGCTATGCGGACGGGCTTGCTCAAGCCTTGACCTCCTGTCCTGAAGATGGATCGGCGAGGACGTCGGCCAACCGGCGGGTGCCGATTGCCGCGGGCAGAACGGTGAGGCATCCGGCGAGCACGATCGCGGCCGCGACAGCCGGTGACAGCACGCCGTTTCCGAGGCCGATGGATGCGGCCGCGGCCGGTAGACCGAGCTGCGCAGCCGCGGCCAGGCCGAATCCGCTCCTCGGGTGGGGCGCAACCACCCGGCTTGCGACCAGATGAATCGCGACACCGCTGGCGGCCAACACGAGGGCCAGCAGAATGGCCGACGGATCGCCGGCCAGCGACCGGATGTCGAGCTCGGAGCCGATGAGCACGAAGAAGGCCGGCACGAAGAAGCCCTCGGCTATGCCCGAAAGCTGCACCTCGAGGCGGGTCGGCTCGCGCAGCCGAGCCAGGACGAGACCCGCGCCGAAGCCGGCGAGAAGTGTCGAACCACCCGTTCTAGCGGCTATCAGCGACAGGACGACGAGCACCAGCAGCGTCACCCGCAGCTGAAGCGCCCAGCCTCGTGTCAGCGATCGGTCTCGCAGCGTCAGGGCAGGCTTGGAGCGCCCGAATCGTTGACCCACCCACAGGGCCCCGATCGTGGCAATGACGATAAGCGCGTCGCCGCCGAGAGCGTCGGGGATCTTGGCGGCCCCGATGAGAGTGAGGGGCATGAGAAGGACGGTGATCACGTCGGCCAGAGGTATCCAGACAAGCAGCAGGCCAACCCGCGGCCCAATCAGACCGCGTTCTTGGAGGATCGGGAAGGCAACGGCGGCCGAGCTTCCGGCGAGGAGGACCGGGAACAGGAGAGAAGGAGCGCCGGGCGCGAGGGCCACGCCTGCACCCAGCCCGACCGGCAACGACATGAGGGCCACCAGGCCGGCCGCGATAACCCCCGCCCGGGCGCTCGAACGTATGCCCGGAGCACGCATGTCCACGTGGGAGCCGGCCACGAGCATCAGCATGGCGAAGCCGAGGCCGTAGAGGAGGGCGTTCGTGGGAGTTGTGGCGTCGATCAATCCCAGGCCCGAACGGCCCAGGGCAATACCCGCGATCAGCTCCCCAATCACGGCCGGAATGAGGGGCCGTCGCCCAGATGCCAGGAGCGGCCCGACGAGTCCCGCCAGGATGATGACGAGCAGGGAATCGAACATCAGCGATCGCGACGACGGTGGGAGCCCATGGCGGGATGGTTATGCCGACACCGCCCCACGTCAAGCGGGTGGCGTTCGCATACTCACAATTGCGATCGGCTGCGCCTCCCGCTGTGGGGAACCACACGACCGAGCGTGGCGTCATGGGGATCATATGAACGCGAACATGAGCACCTCACGGTCGGCAAGCAGGCGAGGCGAAGGCTTCCTCATCGTTCTCGCTGTGTTCGTCCTCGTTCTCGCGGCCGCATGCAATCCGGGGGCCGGTCCTTCGACTGCTCCGACGGCAACGCCCCTGTTCGCGACCGGCGTTCACGGTGTTGTTCTGGCAGGTCCCACTTGCCCCGTCGAACGAGCCGGACAGAGCTCCTGTGTGCGCTCCGTATCGGGCGCGACGATCCTCGCTTTGGACTCGGCCGGCCACGAAGTTGGTCGAGCCGTCAGCGACGCCGCGGGCGGCTACTTCCTGCGGCTGCCCCCGGGCACCTACGAGATCGTGGCCCAGGTCGTGCAGGGACTTATGAGGGCCCCGGCGGCGACTCCGGTGACCGTCTCGGATGGAGCGCCCAGCCACCTCGACCTGCGGTACGACACCGGCATTCGCTGACGCCCCGCCGCCACGCCGACGCCCCGCCGCCACGCCGCTGCGCCGCGCCCGCGTAGTGCAGGGCGGGACGCCGGGGGCGTCGAATGGACCAGCCCCACCATCCGCCTACCCTGCCGACAGGCGTCATTCGATCTGACTCGCGGGGTCGGCCCTGCGGCGGGCGGGCGCCGATAGCAGGAAGGCTGTGTGCCATGCCGACGGCGGACGTCGTGCCAGACTCCGGCGGCACGTCGGCGTCTCCCGTTGAGAGTCAACACCCCGAGTGGTACAAGCCCTCAGCCGGGGTCATAGAGCGGGCATACATCAAAGACTGGGACGCTCTGGCGCGGACCGCGGACGCGGACTTCGTGGGCTTCTGGGAAGAGCGCGCCAAAGAGCTGATCGATTGGCACGTGCCTTGGACGACGGTTCTGGACGATACCAATAAGCCGTTCTTCAAGTGGTTCGTGGGCGCGAAAACGAACATCGTCCACAACGCCATCGATCGACATCTCAAGACCCATCGCCGCAACAAGCTGGCCCTGATTTGGGAGGGCGAAAGCGGCGAGCAGCGCTCGTTCTCCTATCACGCCCTCAATCGCGAAGTCAGCAAGTTCGCCAGCGTGCTGAAGGCACTCGGCGTGAAGAAGGGCGATCGCGTCACTATCTACATGGGCCGCGTCCCGGAACTACCGATCGCGATGCTGGCCTGTGCCAAGATCGGCGCCGTCCATTCCGTCGTGTACGGCGGCTTCTCCACCGAAGCGCTGCACGGTCGAATCGAGGATTCGCAGTCGCGCGTCGTCGTCACCTGCGACGGTGCGTTCCTCAACGGCAAGATCGTGGAGCTGAAGCGCATCGCCGATGAGGCGATCAAGCGCGCTCCCATCGTTGAGCACGTCGTCGTGGTCAGGCGCACCGGCCTCGATGTGCCGATGGAGGAGGGGCGCGATATGTGGTGGCACGAACTCATGTCACTGCCGATCGCGGACTGGCGCTGCCCAACGGAGATTCTGGACGCCGAAGATCCGCTGTACATGCTCTACACGTCGGGGACGACGGGCAAGCCGAAGGCCATCGTCCATACCCACGGTGGCTACCAGGTGGGCGTTGCGACGACTCTGAAGTACGTGTTCGATCTGAAGGATGACGATCGTTGGTGGTGCGCGGCCGACCCAGGCTGGGTAACCGGCCATTCATACATCGTGTATGGACCACTGATTCTCGGGGCCACGAGCTTCATGTACGAAGGCGCGCCGACATACCCGTACCCAGACCGATGGTGGGCCATGGTCGAGAAGTACGGCATCAACGTGCTGTACACGGCGCCGACGGCGATCCGCGGCCTGATGCGCTTCGGTGAGGCCTGGCCGAACCGGCGCGACCTGTCGTCTTTGCGACTGCTCGGGTCGGTTGGCGAACCGATCAACCCGGAGGCGTGGCGCTGGTATTTCAAGGTCATCGGCAAAGAGCGCTGCCCGATCATGGACACGTGGTGGCAGACGGAAACGGGCATGCTCATGATCACGCCACTGCCGTGCGTGGATCTGAAGCCCGGATCGGGCACGCGTCCGTTCTTCGGCCAGCAGGCCGACATCTACGACGAGCAAGGCAACCCGGTCGAGGACGGCGAGGAAGGCTTCCTCGTCTTGAAGCGGCCGTGGCCGGCGATGCTGCGCACGATCTACGGCGACCCCGACCGATACGTCGAGCAGTATTGGAGCAAGTATCCGGGCGTGTACCTCACCGGTGACTCGGCCAAGCGCGACAAGGACGGCTACTACTGGATCATCGGGCGCGTCGACGACGTGCTCAAGGTGTCCGGCTATCGACTTGGCACGGCCGAGGTCGAGTCCGCTCTGGTCAGCCACCCGGCTGTGGCCGAGGCTGCCGTGATCGGCCTGCCCCACGAACTCAAAGGCCAAGCGATCCATGCCTTCGTGCTGCTGCGCCAAGACTACACCGCGTCGCCTGAGTTGGCCGAGGAGTTGCGCCAGCACGTCGGGTCCGAGATGGGGCCCATCGCGAAACCGGAAGACGTGAAGTTCGTCGACGGGCTGCCGAAGACGCGGTCAGGCAAGATCATGCGCCGTCTACTTAAAGCTCGTGCCCAGGGCCTGCCTGAAGGCGATATTTCAACCCTGGAGGAGTGAGCGCCGAGCGCGTCAGCCCTCCAGCGGAACCGCCTCGCCCGATGCGGCCGATCGGTAGAGCGCGTCGATAGTGCGTGCCTGGGCGATGGCATCGGCCCTCCCCAACAGCGGCTGCCCGTGGCCCAGGATCGCGGCGCTGAGGTTCTCCATCTCCAGGCGGTAGGCGTCATCCGGGACAAAGGGCTCGGGGTGGCCGTTCAGTTCGATGCCGCCCAGCTCGCCTTGCCAGGGGTCGCGCGAGAGGAGGATGCCGTTGCTGCCGACTGCCTCGAGGGAGCGCTGGGTCGACGTGAAACCGGCGACGATCTCTGCGACCACGCCGGACGGGAACCGCAGCATGCCCCAGAACTGTTCGTCCACGCCCGACGGTCCGAGGGCCTGCTCGCCGAAGACCCGCACCGGCTCGGATCCGGCGACCAGGCGCGAAGCGCTGACGGCATAGCAGCCCACGTCCATCAGGGCTCCACCGTCGAGGCCCGGTTCGAGCCGCACGTCGGTCGTCTGCGTCATTGCGAACGCGAACGTGGAACGGATCGACTGAAGCTCGCCGACCTCGGGCAGCAGCTCCATGAAGAGGCGCGTCTGCGGCGAGTGGCGCCACATGAACGCCTCCATCAGCACCAGTCCGGCCGCCTCCGCGGCATCGAACGCCTCGACGACCTGCTCCGGGTGGCGCGAGTACGGCTTCTCCGACAGGACGTGTTTCCCGGCCGCCAGGGCCCGCATCGTCATGG
>JAYUDR010000217.1:0-4003 GCA_043739665.1 Chloroflexota bacterium | reverse complement strand
GGCCAGCTGACCACGATCACCAACCTCCACGCCGTGCTATCCGAAGCCGCGTTCGCCCTGCCGCTGACGATCGTCATCGCCGTGGCCTTGCGCCGCCTGGCTGGGGAGCTGTTCGGCAGCAGCGCCGCATACTGGGTTCTCCTCACTTTTCCTCTCACTTTCACGTTCATGCGCATTCCGGACAGCCGCGGCACAGTCGTTGTCTTCCCGCTGGCCGCCTTGGCATTGACGCTGATCGCGCGTGAACTTCGGGCTCGACGACGGGCGGGCAGGGCCGGCGCCACGGCCGAAGACGCGATCGGCCCTTCCAAGCCGGCGCGCCGCCCGGACATCAGCCTTGCATTCGCCATCGGCGGCGCCGTCCTGGTCCACCCCCTGATCGGACTCGTGGCTGCCACCGCGGCGGTTGGGGCGCTGATCCTCTACCCGGCCCAGCTGGGTCGCCGACTCGTCCCCGCCCTGGTCAGTGGGGCAGTCATCGCCGTACCTCAGGTGCTGACGATGGTCGGCATTGGGGCGCCGTCTTGGGTCGGTTTCGCCTGCATCGTGGCCGCGGTCCCGATCGCCTTCGCACTGGCCTACGGCGTGGGCGCCTTCGCCGACCGCGCAGTCGACCTCGACCGTTTCGACCGCGTTGACGGACGCGCCGCGCTGGTGTTGGTCGCCATCCTCGGCCTCCTCATCATCGCCCGGGCCCACATCAACCCGCCGGACGACCCCCTATCCGAGGCAATCAACGACTTCCCGCGGATCCTATGGCTGTGCGTCGGCGGGGCGGCGCTTGCGGTCGGGCTCGGCCGCAGTTCGGTCGGCCGCAGTTCGGTCGGCCGCAGTTCGGCGGGCCGCAGTTCGGCGGGCCGCAGTTCGGCGGGCCGAGGCTGGATCTTGATCGGCTGCGGCATCGCTGCCGGTTTGGCGGCCTGGGCCGCGTCCAGCCTGATCGGTACCGCCAATCTGACCCAGCAGGCCATTCATTACGAGATCCCCAAGGCGGTCGAGTACTGGCTGCCAGTCATGCTCGCAATTGGTGCGGCCGGCACCACGGCGGCAATCTGGCGGATGCGCTGGCTTGGCGTTGCCAGGCCCCTCGCCCTGCTTCCGCTCCTGGTTCTGATCCTCTATCCGTGGCCCGCACCCCTCGCCACCAACGTCCAGATCGGCGAGCACCGGGCTGCCGAGTCGGTCGGTTTAGCCCTACGCGAGGCCGAGCGCGGATACTGGGACTTCGACGGTCCCGGCTACTATCCCGACTCACGTCTCATCATCGACGCTCCTCGTCAGGCGGTCGTCGATGCACTCCGAGCCGAGGAGGCGGCCGGGCGGCTCGGGCCTGGAACCAGGGTGCTCCACGTCGCCGCAAGCTTCCAGCAGTGGGTGTCGGTCCCGATAGGCGTCTTCACCGGCGCGCTGGAAACGTCGATTTCGCTGCAGCCGGAGGTGAGCATTCACACCGATGGCGGCCGACTGTACGGCTTCGAAAGGCTCGACCAGGAGCTTGCCGCCGGCTACGGCTACGTCGTTCTGGAGCCACCGAAGCTGCCCTCAGAGCTCGTGCACTCCTCGAAGACGAAGATACTGGCGGCCGGCTACCACCAGGTCTGGTCGAACACCCGGGCGATCATCTACGCTCGAGATTGACCGAACCAGCCCGAGGGCGACCGTCGGTGACCGACCACAACTACCGGTACCAGCGCTACTGCCAGACCGCAAGGCGTTCGTGGCGAACCGATAAGCGGCGGCGAAGACGTAGCCGGCATCATCGGGCCGTGCTCCCCTCCTCCGTCATCGAACGTCTCGACAGACTGGCGCCCGACCAACGCGCTGCCGCCACTGCACCGCCGGGCCCGGTGTTGTGCGTTGCTCCGGCGGGGAGCGGCAAGACCACGACCCTCGTCGCCCGGATTGCGTGGCTCGTGGCGACCGGGGCGGATCCTGCGGCCATCACCGCCGTGACGTTCAACAAGCGAGCGGCCGACGAGATGGCGTCTCGTGTGGATGCGGCCCTGGAGCCGCTGGGGTTGGCTGCCGGTGCGGTCCGGGTCAAGACGTTCCATGCACTCGGGCGCGAGATTCTGGCCGATGGCGGTGAGAGCGTGGAGCCACTTCTGGACCGCGAGGCTGTCCTGCGCGACATGTGGCCGGACATCACGGCGGGCGTGGTCCGCCGCCTCGACGACGCTTTCAGTCGCCTCAAACTCGAGATCGGAGTAACGGCGCGCGAGGTGGCCACTGACCCGGAGCCCGGTCCGATCGCCCGCGCCTTCCTGGCCTATGAACAGGCGCTCGTGGATGCCGGCGGACTCGACTTCGACGACCTGGTCGCTCGTGCGCTTCGACTGCTCGAGGCTCGGCCTCCCCTACTCCGCCGCTGGCGGGCCAAGTGCGAGCACCTGCTGGTCGACGAGACTCAGGACGTCGACCGCTCCCAGCTACGTCTGGCTCTTCTGCTGGCCGCGCCCGCAAACCGCATATTTCTCGTTGGCGACGATGATCAGACAATTTACGGTTGGCGCCTGGCCGACGTGCGTCGAGTGTTGCGTCTCGCGGAGGAGTTGCCCGGGCTCCGCCGGATCGACTTGACCGTCAACTACCGCTGCCCGCCGCCAGTTGTCCAGCGTGCGGTGCGACTGGTGGCCCACAACGAAGAACGGTTCGTCAAGCGGATTGAACCGAGCCGAACGGCAACCGGTCGCCTGATCCTCGCTCCTGACGGCGCCGACGAGACGGTCCGGATCCGGCATGTGATGGACAGCTGGCCGGACGACGGCGGGACGCGAGCGATCCTTGCCCGGACCAACGCCGAGTTGCTGCCGGCCGCGGTCGTGGCCCTTGACCTGGGCATGCCATTCCGAGCGCCGCGCCTCAGGCTCTTCTCTGAGGACCGGCGGATCGACGCGTTCCTCGCCGAGGCCGCGACTCAGCAGGAACTCACCGACGGAGTGGTCGGGGCCGGGACCCCGCTCCTGGCCCGGCTCACAGCCCTCGCTCGGACTGGCTACGAGCCGCCTGCATTGCCACCATCGCGGGCCGATCCCGGGGCTTGGAATGACGGCCCGTTTGCTGAAGAGCAGCTGCCCATTGAGTCGGGCGAGCTTCTGGCCGCGCTGGTCGGGTGGGCGGCACCGTACCGAACGCTACCGGATCTCGCCGCCGCTCTGGCGACACATCGAGCCCGCCTCGCCGAACTCCGCCGCGACGATGCGCTACTCACTTTGGCCACGGCCCACTCAACCAAAGGCCTCGAGTTCGACCATGTGGCCGTAATCGGCCTGGATGCGGGGCGCTTTCCGTCGGCCCGGTCACTTCGCGACGCGCCCGAGCCGCAACGCGCCCTGGAGGAGGAGCGCCGGCTGGCCTACGTCGCCTGGACACGGGCTCGCCGCTCGCTGACTCTCGTTTACGACCCCGCCTCTCCATCGCAGTTTCTCCTGGAGGCGTTCAGCGACTCCGAGTTGGGCCTGGAGGAGCGGTGAGCTTGAGATCAGACTTCCTGGGCCACGCGGCTGTTCACAAATCGATCGTGCGGACCTTGCCAGTTACGATTGGTCTGCGTGGAGTAATGCAGGTAGAAGAGCCAGGCGGTGGCGACGAACACCACAGGCGTGCGGGCAGCCTGCGGAACGATGGTGACGAGGGCGATCGGACCTTGCATGACAGCCCATCTCAGGAAAGCGTCCATCCATCCAAGGGACTTGCCGGCGGTCGCATCTGCGACCTCCATGTGCATCAACCGTTGGCCCAAGGTGCCTTTCAGAAGGGCCCAGGCTGGGACGAAGTAGACCACCTGCAAAAGGCCACCGACCAACCCCACGAGAATCGACGTCCTGTCGTCGAAGGCGACTTGCGACGAGTCGGCTGGAGCGACGGATTTCAGAACTGTCACCAGGAGAATCGCCTGGATCATGGCGAAGACCACATAGACGACGACGGAATCCATCATGTAGGCGGCAGTCCGCCGGCCAACAGTCGCTCCGCGCAGCCTGCTCGGCGTGTCGGTCCCATC
>JAYUDR010000216.1:0-4006 GCA_043739665.1 Chloroflexota bacterium | reverse complement strand
TGCTAAAGCTGGTCAGCGGCGCTCTCTCCGACCGCCTGTCTCGGCGACGGCTGTTGGTGGGCATCGGCTACAGCACGTCGGTGGTCGCCAAGGTGTTGTATCTGGCGGCCGTGGCCTGGCCGATGGTTCTGCTCGGCCGCGTCGGCGACCGGTTTGGCAAGGGCATCCGGACCTCGCCCCGCGACGCCTTGATCGCCGACTCCACTGCCCCGGAGTACCGCGGGGCGGCCTACGGACTCCACCGAGCCATGGACACGACCGGGGCGTTCGCCGGCGTGCTCATAGCCGCGGCCGTCATCTGGGCTGTGGAGGGCAACTCGAGCCTCCTGACCGGCGACGCCTTTCGGATCCTCGTGTTGCTCGCGCTGGTGCCGGGACTGCTGGCGATCGTCACGATCTTCGTGGGCGTGCGAGACGTCCGAAAGCCGGCCCCGTCGGCCCCGTCGGCTCATCCGGCCCCGTCGGCCGTGCCGCTTCATCCGGTCGGCCTGGCTCGACGCATCGTCGGCAGTGTGGCCGAATGGCGCCAGTTTCCACGCCAGTTCTGGCTGTTCGTGCTCGCCAGCGGCCTCTTCACGCTGGGCAACTCGAGCGACGCATTCCTGGCGCTGCGCTCGCAGAACCTGGGCCTGACGCTGCTCGCGCTCCTGCTGACCATCGTCGCCTTCAACGCCACCAACGCCATCGTGGCCTGGCCGGCCGGCGCGCTGTCCGATCGGATCGGTCGGCGCGGCCTGATCGCCGCCGCCTGGCTGATCTACGCCGCGTGCTATGCCGGCTTCGCCATCGCCAACTCGGCCGTTTGGGTCGTTCCACTGTGGATCGGCTACGGCACCTATTACGCCCTGAGCGAAGGTGTCGGCAAGGCGATGGTGGCTGACCTGGCCCCATCGGATCTGCGCGCTACCGCGTTCGGCATCCTCAACGCCGTCCAGGGCCTCATGATCCTGCCCGCCTCGGTGATTGCGGGCTTGCTTTGGAGCCTGATTGCGCCGCCGGCACCATTCTGGTTCGGCTCCGCCTGCGCAGCCGCCGCGGTCGTGCTGCTACTGGCGACCGTGCGAGCGCCGGCGCGCGAGACCGCACGGGCCTGAGGCGCGCTCTACATCGTCGCGGCGGCGTCGACCTGTTCGCCGGTCCCGGCATCAAGCCACATGACGCCGGCTGAAGTGCCGTCGTTGTCCTTGCGCGAGTAGTCGATCCGCCAACACAGCTGCAGCGGCGCCCCCAGGGTCATCGCCGAAGCGTGCCATTCGAGCTTGATGGTGCAGGTTTCGACGAGCCCACTGGGCCCGGCGGCGCTGTTCCGGCAGCGAGGAAAATGGCTGAGTGCCTTGGCCTGAGAGATCGTCTTGGCCGGCGCGGGCGCGGTCGCCGACTCGACATATCGGTAGGAGAGGAAGGCGCCGTCGGCGCCGATCGCCATCACAGTGCCGTCGCTCGCAACCGGGACTCCACCGATCAAGCGATCCCAGTGCGCTCGCCAACCCTCGCTTGTTGGGTCCGGCACCAGCGAGTCCGGAGGCGCGACAACAAGCCCGAGACGAGTTCTGTAGTCGGCGAGCCTGGTTCGGGCAACGGCCTCCGAGGTCACCGTTCCGGGCGCCGAGGTGACAAATGGGGGCAGGACGGCGACGAAGATCAGCCTCCCCTGCGGGTCCCATTGGACCCTCCAGCTGCCGACGCTGACGAACTGTCCGGGCTCGCCCGCCGGCCCGGAATCCGAGACCGTGGTTGACGCGTCCGGAACGGCCGACCCACCGAGGGAGACGATGACGCCGACTGCGCGCGCTATTGCCGCTTGTTCGGCGGCCGGTCTGGAAGGCTCAGCGCTGGCTAGCACTTCGGGTGTAGCGGACGTGGCCGACGGCGCGGACGTGGCCGACGGCGAGACGACGGGCGGTAATTGCCGTACGGGCGTCTGCTGGGCAGCGGAGCAGCCACTCAGGAGGCCGGCAACGCCCATCACGAGAACCACATATCGGGCCGGTTTGCGCATTGTTGTGACCCTCAGACCGGACGAAACGCTTTCAGCTGAGACTGAGTGGGCTTGGGACGAACGGGCGATCGCTTGTCTCAAACGCCCGCGAGACTGGCGGCAGGGGTTGATTCAGTCAGGATGTGGGAGACCTCGCTTCCCATTGGGCCGTGCGCTCCGGCGACGAAGCAAGGCGCGCCCCAGGACGGCGAGGCCGATCCCGACGAGCCACACGAGCGGGACGCCGAAGAACGCGAATGTGAGCCGGGCGAGGGCAGGGTCGTCGCCATTCGGGCACGGCACCGATGGGTAGTTGAAGAAGCACGCCTGCCCCGCACCGTAGAGGCTGCCTACGGCCTGCACCGTCAACAGGACGGCGACCACGGCCATAGCAAGGGTCCAGAGCACGAGGCCCCGCACCAGCCTGCCTCTCATCCGCCTCATCTTGCTTCCCCCGTGCCGCGCGTAATGGCACGCCGATCCTGCGCTTAGCCGAAGCACCGCGCAAGGGCCGTGATTCGACCAAGCCGGAGACAATTCGTGGCTTTGGGGACAAAGGTCCGGGTCGCCAACCTTTCTGAGCAGTACCTCAGAGCCATAGGGCGGAACGCCGTTCCCTCACGTGCGACCGCCCAGCGAGGTAGCCCGCCAAAGCGCTACTTTGCATGTGCAAAACCCGGCCCAAGGGGCGGCCGGTCCCGGATCCCGGGCCCGTAATCGAGAGCGGACGGCCGCCAGGCCGTCCTTCAGTAAGGAGGTGACGCATGCTGCAACTCGGCGTCCGAATTGACGCCGCCCTAGGCACTTACGACGAAGACTGCCGCTGGGATCTGATCGGAGGCATCCTCGACGAGTGCCCCGACGATGTCCTAGAGGCGTCCACGAAGCTCCTCGCGGGCCAACCCGACCGAGGACGGACTCTGGGTGCGGACATCCTTGGCCGGCTGGCAGGCGTTGAATCCAACATGCGAGCTGCGATCATTGAGGCCCTCTTGTCCGCCCTGGCGGTCGAGAAGGCGGACGCGCCAACGGCTTCCATCGTGGCCGCCCTTGGGCATATCGACGACCCCGGGACGCTCACTTTCGTCTTCCCCTTCTCCCTGCACCCCACCGCTGAAGTGCGGCTGGCCGTCGCCTTTGCCGTGGCCACCCTTAGTCGGCAGCCACTCGAGCCCGAGGCACGCATGGCGCTGATCAGGCTATCGCAGGACTGCGACCCCGAGGTTCGCGACTGGGCCACGTTCGGTCTGGGCACGCTCTCGAGTGAAGACGGCCCGGATGTCCGAGCGGCCCTGTTGGCCCGCGCCGAAGATGCCAGCCACGAGGCCCGGGCAGAGGCTCTCTTCGGGCTGGCGGTCCGACGCGACCCGCGCGCGGTGCCACACCTCATCCGGGCACTCCAGTCGCCGCTCGTCGGCGGCCTCGAGGTGGACGCCGCTGCTGCTGCCGGCGACCCGCGTCTCCTGCCCGCGCTGTGGGCGCTTCAACAGGCCGGCGGCGCGGACGAGGTTCGGCTGCGGCACGCCATCGACCGCTGCTCCGGGCGGGACCGGCCGGCCCTTCTTTCCTGACCCCGGGCGTGCGGTCGTCCGGCCAACCTTCGGTTCGCTTTAGCCGACCAGGTCGACGAGGGTGCCTTCTCGGACAAGCGTGAAGGCAGATTCGATGTCTTTCGTCTGCAGCCGGTCGTGGTCGAGATGGGGCACGACCGATCGAATCCGACGGTGGGCCTCCTCAACGCCCGCGCCCACTCGAACATGCAGACCTTCGGCCTCGCTGAGCGCCAACCGGAAGTCGAGCGCCTGAGCGGCAACAAGCAGCTCCAGGGCGACGATGCGCTGGACGTTGGTCAGGACCGACATGGCGTGGCGGGCTGCGATCGAGCCCATCGAAACGTGGTCTTCCTGATTTGCCGATGTTGGGATTGAATCGGCGCTGGCGGGATGGGCCAGGACCTTGTTCTCCGACGCGAGAGCCGCGGCCGTGTACTGGAGCAGCATCATCCCCGACTCGAGGCCGCTGCCGGAC
>JAYUDR010000215.1:0-10056 GCA_043739665.1 Chloroflexota bacterium | reverse complement strand
GTGGGCAGCAGGCATTCGTCGTCGTCGGCGCAGAGGATGATCGTTACGCCAGCAGGGGGCTCCTCCAGCAACTTGAGCAGGGCGTTCTGAGCATCGTCGTTGAGGCGGTGGGCCTGCTCGACGATTGCGACCCGCGCCCCGCCTTCTGCGGGCAGGAGCGCCAGTTCGCCGATGAGGTGGCGAGCCGTGCCTGCGTCGGGGTTGGTTGAGGCGCCGATCTTGACCTGCCTACCCGGCCCTTCTGGGGCGAGCCGATGCAGGTCGAGGTGATTGCCGCTCGCCACCAGTCGACAGCCGCGGCAGGCTCGGCACGGCCGCTCGGCCGGATCTGGATCACAGCACAGCAGGCCCGCGGCCAGGTCAAACGCAAGTGTGGTTTTGCCAATCGAGCCGGGACCCGACAGGAGGATGGCGTGCGGTGCCTGGCCGAGGATCATGGATGCGATCTCGGCCAGGGCACGCGGTTGGCCACGAGTTGCGGCGTTCTTCATAGTCGACGCCATGGGCGATGCGCTGGCTACTCGCCGGCCTTCTCGGCCGCAGGAGAGTCGGCGGCAGCGACGGGCTTGCGGCGGGCAGGAGCGCGCTTCTTCGGCGCCGGAGCCTCGCTAACCTCGGCGACGGGGCCGGTGTCGGCTCCGCTCTCGGCAGCGACGGGCTTGCGGCGGGCAGGGGCGCGCTTCTTCGGCGCCGGGGCCTCGCTAACCTCGGCGACGGGGCCGGTGTCGGCTCCGCTCTCGGCAGCGACGGGCTTGCGGGGGCCTCGGCCCGCGGATCGGGTCTTGGCCGCCGGAGCCTGGCCACGCTCGGTGTGGCTGGCGGCCTCGTCCGGCACGGCGCTGGCAGGGGACACGACCATAGGGGCCTCGCTCCTGGCCGCGCTCGGCCGACTCAGCTTCGAGGAGAGCTGGGCGCGTAGCAATTCCTCAAGCTCCGGCGGGACCTCGCTCCAGGGCTCCGACGAATCTCGACTGCCGCCGCGGGGTAATCCTCCGCCGCGCTGCGGCATGGGCCCCGACTGGCGCTGTGGCCGCTCGTCACGGCGTCGCGGCGGCTGAGGCTGCGACTGGCGCGGCGGCTCCGAATAGCGTGACCCAGACGATGAAGGGGACGACGTGGGGGACGACCGACCAAAGCGCTCCCGATCGACGGCCGAGGCATACGCGCTGCGGACCCCGCGGCCTCCGCCTCCACTGCGACCACCGCGAGCGGCGTTGCCACCGTGGCGTCGCTCGGCGAGCAGGTATTCAGGGATTTCCGGCTCGGCGAAGTCGTCCTCGTCCGAGGAGGCCGGAGCCGCGCGCTCCGTTCGCGGGGGCCGACCTGCCATGCCGATCTGCGAGTCCCACACCGATCCGAACTGGTTAGGTCGCACAGGTCTCGGCGCAGACGCTTCGACTTCACCGGCCTCGCTCGCAGGGGCTTCGCCAACAATGGCCGTGCCCGCAGCCTGGCCCGCAGCCTGGCCCACAGGAGCCTCGCCAACTTCGCCATCACCCGCTTCGTCGAGCGACTCGCCCGAGCGACCGTGGCCTCGGCCGCGACCGCCTCGGCGTCGCCGACGGCGACCCGTGGAATCGACATTCTCTCCGCCCTCGGCGGCCTCAATGTCAGCGACTTCGCCCGCAGGGGCGTCGCCGGCAACGTCCTCATCGAGGAGTATCTCGTCCCCAGCCTCACCTGAGCCGCTGGCTCGGGAGAGTTTCTCGCCGGGGAGAGCCACGAGGCGACCGCCCGATTGCGGCGCCGGACGGCTGGCCAACACGCGACCCGCAGGTCGCTCAGCGCGAGGCGCGACAACAACCGCTTCCTCGACGGCATCGATGCGTCCGCTGCGGCCCCTGCCGCGTCCGCCACGACCTCTGCCACCGCGACCCTCGGTGATCTTGTCCGGGACTTCCGTCATCGAGAGATCTTCGTCATCACTCGCCACGCGCCGTCCGGACCTCGACGAGTCGTGGTCGACCTTGGCGATCTGGGTGATGTCGTAGAAGGCGTCGGCCACTTCGATCAGATCGGAGCTCGTATTACCTCGGAAACTGATGACCTCGACGCGGACACCCATCTCCTGCACCGCGCGGATGGCCGGCGCAAAGTCGCCGTCGCCGCTAACGACGATCGCGACGTCCAGGTTTCGGGCCGTCTTCATCATGTCGACGACAAGCTCTATATCGAGGTTCGCCTTGACCTTGCCGTCGCCGTACTTGCGAATGTCCTTGCTCACGACCTTGTAGCCGTGACGAGCCAGGAAGGAATGGAAGTTGCGCTGGTTCTCGTTGTCAGGATCGAGGCCGGTGTATGCATAGGCTCGAACGAAGTCGCGCCCGGCCACGGCCGCCTTGAGCAGCGTCACGTAATCGATATCCGCGCCCGCTGCCTTGGCCGCATAGAAGATGTTCGCCACGTCTACGAAGACGGCGACGTTTTTGCTCACGAATGAACTCCTTGATTGCGGGCCCACGACATTGTCGCGTGCCCATGTAGCCCAGGGGCCGGCGCTCTCCAAAGCCAGTCGCAACTGGCTCCTGCTCGGCTGCCCGGTCGATTTAGCGGCTGATCGGCGCCCTTACGACGACCGCCGTTCGGTAGGTGTTGGTGGCTGCCTTCGTGAAACCATGATCCTGCCAGTTCGACAAGTAGTCGGACTCTGACGTCAACATGACTTCGACCGATGTGCAGCCCTTTCTGCGTGCCGAGAGCAGCAGTTCTTCGATGAGCAAGTCGGCAACTCTGTCCGTGTCGTGGCCATCCGCGATGACCAGCAAGTCAACCGTGCCAACGAAGCCGCCGACTCGGACTGATGGCCGCAGTCCGAGGACTGCACCACCCGCCAACTGGCGCCCCGCTTCAACGAGCGCGACGCTCGCATTCGGGAGGTAAACGAGCTGGCGCATCAGGCCGATCGCGTCGATTGGTGAGTCGCCGCCGGGCACAACCCCTTTGTCCGCGCAAAGCGCGTACAACCGATCAATATCGGTAATGCGGGCCTGTCTAGCCAGGTACTCCACTCGACCAGGAACCTCAAGACGAGGGCGATCGCACTGCCACGACAGCCACATTTTGGCCGACGTTGCTTGCTCAGTGCCGGTGCTCTCGGGGTGGCGAGCGGCTTTCCCGCTCGAACAGCCACGCCTCGGTAGGCTGGCGATCGTGCACATGCATCTGGATCGCCTACGACAACTATACGTCAAGCACGCGACGATCAGGAAGTGGTCCCGTTTTAATCGCCGTCTGCCGACGCCTGCCGGCGGTCGACTAATACAAGCGGCGGCGGCGTTCCTCGAAGACTTCGAAGACACCGCGGGCCAACAAGATCAAACCCACGGCAGCCAGCCAAAAGCCCCAGCCTCGCGTCGGCGGCCACGGAACCAGCAGCAGCTGAGCCAGGAGGGCCACGCGCCACACGTAGGCGAAGGCCGCCAGGGCAAGCAGGCCAAGGTAAACCACGGGGTGATCTATGGGAATTGGCTTCTCGGAAGCGAAAGGCAGCGTCACCAGCAGCAGGCAGGCGACCGCGACCAGGAACATCAGGAAGGTCCGGCCGTCGGAGATGCCGACACCACTCTGCGTGGAAAGCTCGCCCACGCCGCCGCCGATCTGCCACCAGGGCAGCAGCGAAGAGCCGACCAGGATGATCGCCCCGATCGCCACGATCCAGCGACCTCTCATGGGTGTTGCGTAGTGCATTGCGGCCCCTTTAGGACTCGTACGCCTCCGGGCGGAGAACGCCCACGAAGCGGAGGTTCCGGTAGACCTCGCTGAAGTCGAGACCATACCCCACCACGAACGCGTCCGGGATCTCGAATCCTACATAGTCGATCGGGATTTCTACCAGCCGGCGGGCGGGCTTGTCCAGAAGGGAACAGACCTTGATCGAGCGCGGGTTCTTGCCCTTGAGGTAACGGATCAGGTAATTCAGCGTCAGTCCGGTGTCGATGATGTCCTCCACGAGGAGGACATCGCGCCCCTCGATTGGCGCACTCAGGTCCTTGAGTATCCGGACTAGCCCGGACGATTCCGTAGCCGTGCCGCCGTAGCTCGAAACCTCCATCAGGTCTATCCGCAGCGGCAGGCTGATTCGGCGCATCAGGTCCGCCATGAAGGGCAGAGATCCCTTCAGCACGCTGACGAGAGTCAACTCGCGGCCGGCGTAGTCGGCGCTGATCCGCTGCCCAAGCTCGGCAACTTTGCCCTCGATTTGTTCCTCGGTCAGCAGCACCTCGGCGATGTCCGCGATGAGGTCCCGGGTGACTTTCATCGATACCCCTTAGGTGACGTGACGTCTGCCCTCAATTACGTGAGGGCTTGATGAGTGGCGGCCGCGGCGGCCCTGCGCCCGGCGCGGCGACGCGAGGCGCGCGAGCGGCGTACGGGATTGGGTTGCGACGCGCCGTCACCCGTTGGTGAGTCTTGGAGTCCGGCCCGGCGAGTATCCCAGGCAATCGAATCTTCGACGCCCGACTGCTCCTGGTGAGGCACCACCTGTCCAAGCGTTCCGCTCAAGCCCGAAAGGAGAGCCGAGCGGCCGTACTTGAGCATCAGCGCCCTGAAATCGCGAGCATAGAAGAGCTTAATCCGGAGGCCCGGATAGAGTTCGCGAAGGCGCCTCACCTTGCGGTTCTTCTTGCGGACCAGGCGCTGCTGGAGGGTCGTCAGCTCGACGAAGAGTTCCAGGTCCGGCAGGAAGAAGTCTGGGGCGAAGCTCTCCAGGACGTTGCCGTCGAGATCCCACAGGATCGGGAAAACCTGTGGTTCATACTCCCAGACCACCTGGTAGAAGGCAAGAATGCGGGCGAACTCGGCCTCACTGGCGTGGGCGAAGCCGTAGGACGGCGATTGCTCGTCGGTCATTCCGCCCGGCTCGTGCTCAACTGCTCTCGCGGATCCACCCTCCAAGTCTATCCGCTCGGCGGATTCAAGGACGCCCCAGACGGCGCGGAAACAAGCGATTTCGCCGGCCGGACATACGCTCAACATTGCTCAGCATACTCCCCGGGGGTATCATTGCCGCTGGTCGTCGATTGGGAGAGAGTCGGGCTCGAGCCCAGATTAAGGCGCGTAGCGAGGTCGAGTTGGCAGATCTGGAAGAAGCCCCGGGATCGAGCACGGAAGACTCCCCGAGTCGTCTCGCCGAGGCGATGCGCGACTTGACGGAGAGTCCCGAGCTTGACTCGCCCTTCAGGCATTCGTACTCCCGCGATCAGGCGATCCTGATTCGGCGGCTGCGCCGCATCGCGGGCCAGGTCCGTGGCATCGAGCGGATGATCGAGCGCCGGGAATACTGCATCGACATCCTCCAGCAGACTGCGGCTCTGCGGGCAGCGGTGGATTCCGTCGCTCTTCTCATCCTCGAAGACCACGTCCAGGGATGCGTCCGGCACGCTGCCGAACAGGGCGACGCCGATCGCTATGTCGAGGACATCCTGGATGTCGTTCGCCGGACCCTGGGAAAGCCCGTACGGCCTCGGGCGTGAACGTTTCTGAGCGTCTGTGACTTCGTCCACATATGACGATCCGCTTGGGAGGTTATCCACTTTTGTGGATGACTCGCCCCGTTTGGTGGAAAACCTCGTTGACGCCGCAGGGGCCGACGCCTACTGTCCGACATCCGCACCGCTGCTGCGGACCGTCGCACGGGTAACTGCGTTGGCGAGGGGCCTGGGGAAACCCGGCCGAAGACTGGACCGACGCGGGAAGACCGAGGTACGCCGGGTGCGAGCTAAGCCAACGCCGGGAGCGGCGCGGTTGTGAGGACGGGGAGTCCACAGGTGACCCCACCTCATAGTCGCGAATCGCTCCCGACGTCCGTTAACGGCCTGGAACCGCTGCCCGAGGGCTACTGGCAGGCAATCCACGCGGGATTGCCCGCGATCCGCGCCGGGCTCCCCGGCGTCTCCGGCGGCTCGGGCTCGGGCGGCGGCTCAGGCTCGGGCGACGATCCCGGCGTCTCCGAGGCTCAACTACAAGCAATCGGCGACCACGTCCGCCTGCTCGTGGCCTGGAATGGGGCGATCAACCTGAGCGGCATTCGCGCCCCGGACATGATCGCGCGCGACCAGGTCCTGGACAGCCTGACTGCCCTGCCTCTGCTGCGCCGAGCCGGCGTGGAGGAGTTCCTGGACATCGGAAGCGGCGGAGGCTTCCCGGGCCTGCCCTTAGCCATGGCCCTTCCGGCGCGCCGGGCCCTGCTCGTGGAGTCGGTCGGCAAGAAGGCCCGGTTCCTCGCCACGGCCGTGGAGGCGACGGGGCTCGGCGATCACGTGGCCGTCGCCGCAACTCGCGCCGAGACCCTGGCAGCCGACCCGCGCCATCGCGGCAACTGGCAGGCGGTTCTGGCCCGAGCGGTGGCGGACATGAGCGAACTGGCCGAACTGGCCCTGCCGCTGCTCCAAATCGGGGGCCTGCTCGTGGCCTGGAAGAGGCAGCCCATCAACGATGAATTGGCCCGGGCCGACAGCGCCATCCACCAGCTCCGCGGCCGCCTGATACGCCTCCAGCCAGTGGTCGTGCCCGGCCTCGAGGATCACGTTCTGGTGGTCGTTGAAAAGCTCGCCGAGACCCCAAGCGAGTTCCCGCGCGACCCGGCCGCGCGCCGTCGCCGCCCGCTGTAGAGGCCGTTGCGCATGCGCATCGCGATTCTATCGGACATCCACTCCAACCTCGTGGCCCTGGACGCGGTGTTGGGCTCCCTCGGGACCGTCGACGCCGTGTGGCACCTGGGCGATGTCGTGGGCTACGGCCCTGAGCCCGACGGCGTAGTGGAGCGGCTGCGTGATATCGGGGCGATCGGCGTCAAGGGCAACCACGACGACGCCGCTTGCGGTGGCGAGTCGATCGAGACCTTCACTCCCGACGCCCGCGTCGCCGCGGTGTGGACCAGCTCCCACCTGAGCGACGAGACACGCGCCTACCTGATCGCCCTGCCGCAGCGGCTGCAGTTCCAGAGCGGGGAATTCACACTCGTCCACGGCAGCCCGCGTGAGCCCCTCCACGAGTACCTCCACAGCGCATCCGCGGCACAAGATAACCTGGCCGCCCTGACCACGACCTACTGCCTCGTTGGCCACACCCACGTGCCCTTGATCCTTCGCGAGGAATACGGCTACGTCCAGGCCCGCCTCGTCGAGCCGGGAGGCCGCGTCGGCTTGGATGAACGTCGCGCCTTCCTCAATCCAGGCAGCGTCGGCCAGCCCCGCGATGGCGATCCCGCCGCCAGCTACATGCTGATGGACACGGCGGCGGCAGCAGTCACGTGGCAGCGGGTCGCCTACGACATTGAAACCACGCAGCTAGCGATCCTCGCGGCCGGCCTTCCGCCCCGACTGGCACGGCGCCTCCGCGTCGGCCTATGATCGATTGGGCTGTTGCTACCTCATCCAGGCATGGGCCGTCGTGCTAGCCTTCTAATCTTGCGCGATGCGCAGCCAGTTTCGGAAGTGCGTGGCGGGCAACGGGGGCAACGACCGCGGGCCACCCCCGAAGCGGTGCCCACCCTCGATCAAACCATCACAGAGGCACGAAGCGCTCGATGACACCTCCGCGCCCCCCGCTCCACGGCCGCAAGCTCGGCGACCGGCGCGTAGTGGTCAATCGGCCGCACTCCGCCTTCTTCCGCTATGCCGGCCCGGGCGTGATGGTGGCCAAGGCCGCCGCCAGCGCGCCCACGACCGCCCTGGGTCGGCGCCTGGCACGCGTTCGAGCGTTCGTCTTTGGCAAGCCGCTGTCGAGCGCCCAAGAAATCGACGAGAGGCTCACCAAGAAGCTGGCTCTTCCGATCTTCAGTTCGGACGCGATTTCGTCTTCCGCATACGCCACGGACGAAATCCTGCGCGTCCTGGTTTTGGCCGGCCTGGCCTGGATGACCTGGTCGATCTGGGTTGCGGCCGCAATCGCCCTGATGCTGACGGTCGTGTCGGTCAGTTACCGCCAGGTCTGTCGTGGATATCCGTCCGGCGGAGGCGCATACGTCGTCGCGCGAGAGAACCTCGGCCCCAACTTCGGCCTGATCGCCGCGGCCGCGCTGATGGTCGACTACGTGATGACAGTCGCGGTCTCGAGCGCGTCGGCCCTGGCCAACCTGGCGACCGCCTTCAGCGCCATCGCGCCGTACAAAGTTGAGCTTGGGGCGCTCGTCATCATCGCGGTCACGGCGGCCAACCTCAGGGGCGTTCGTGAGTCGGGCAATATCTTCGCCATCCCCACGTATCTCTTCGTCGGAATGGCGTTGCTCGCCATCGGCGTCGGCATCATGAACACCATCACCGGCGCCGCCCACCACCTCAGCCCGCCGCCCTTCGCGGAGCAGGCGGGCACTCAGGTCTTCACAGTGCTGCTGCTGCTCAAGGCTTTCGCGGGCGGATCGGTCGCCCTGACGGGCGTCGAGGCCATAGCCAACGGCGTTCCCGCTTTCAAGCCGCCCGAGGCCAAGAATGCGGCCAACACGCTGATCATCATGGCTCTGCTGTTGGGCGTGATCTTCATCGGGCTGACATTCGTGGGACTCCAATACGGCGTGCAAGCAACGACCGCTCAAGGCCCGACGGTCTTGGGCCAGGTGGGCAACGCGGTCTTCGGCAATGGTTTCCTGTTCCTGATGCTGCAGATAAGCGCGGCGGCGATCCTCTTCCTGGCCTGCAACACCAGCTTCAACGCCTTCCCTCGCCTGGCTGCCATCCTGGCTCAGGACGAATGCATGCCGCGCCAGTTCGCCTTCCGTGGAGATCGGCTGGCCTTCTCGTGGGGCATCGTCGTCCTGGCCGCCGTCGCCATCGTGATGCTCTATGCCTTCGACGCCTCGGTCGACGCGCTGATCCCGCTTTACTCTGTCGGCGTCTTCATCTGCTTCACGCTGTCGCAGGCCGGCATGGTCATCCACTGGCGCAAGGAGCGCAGCTCCGGGTGGGCCTGGCGAAGCATCGTGAACGGCTTTGGCGCCGTCCTGACCGGTGTCGTTTTCGTCGTCGTGGCTTACGAAAAGTTCTTCACCGGGGCCTGGATGGTCCTGATCTTCATCCCGGCCCTGATTGCGATGATGATGTTTATCCGGCACCAGTACGCTGCCTCAGCCCGCTCGCTGGAGATGAAGCCCGGCGCGGCCGTGCCGCAGCCGCACCGCCACAACCGTGTGGTGATCCCGATCTCGGGCGTCAACCGGGCCGTGGTCCAGGCCCTCAACGTGGCCCGCTCCATCACCACCGACATTCGGGCGGTCTATGTCTCGGCCGACCCCAGCCGCAGTGACGCCGTCCGAGAAATGTGGGCTCAGACGGTTCCGGACGTACCCCTGGTTCTGGTGGAATCGCCCTATCGCGCCCTGATCGCCCCGGTGGTGGCCTACCTTGACGTACTCGATCGCTCCTGGCCCGACGAGCAAGAGGCGCCGATTACCTTCGTTCTGATCCCCGAATACGTCGCTCGGAGCTGGTGGGAGCGGATGCTCTATAACCAGGCCGCCAAGCAGCTTCGGGCTGCCTTGCTGGGTCGAGCGCACACGGTCGTGATCAACGTGCCGTACCGCCGCGATGAGGCGCGTGCCGCAGCCGCGGCCGCGGCCGAGCAGCCCCACCCCGCCGGGACGCTCGTAGCAGCAGACGACGACCTGCCCCGCTGATCTTCGGCCCGTACTTATCTGCGTGCCGGTGGTATCGTTCGGCCTCGTGCGCGGTTGACAGCCGCGACGCGTGACGAGAACGGAGGAACGGTGCCCGAGGCGAATCCACCGATTTTCCGGCGCGCCGTCATTGCTCTCAACGGTGGCCCTGTCGATGACACCATCGTCCGCCTGGCCATCGAAATGGCCCGTCCTCCCCATGCCGAGTTGGTAGCCGTGCACGTGGTGGAACTCGACTGGACACAGCCACTCGACGCCGACGTCGCGGAGCGGTCCGAAGAGGCGCAACGCGTCCTCGACATGGCCGAGGGAGTCGCCGAGCAGCTCCACGCCAGGCTTGAGTCCGTGCTCGTGCAGGCCCGCGACGTTGGCGCCGCGATCGTAGACGAGGCTGAGGCGCGTGAGGCGGACCTGCTGATCCTCGGTTTGCCCTACAAAACCCGCTT
>JAYUDR010000214.1:0-4014 GCA_043739665.1 Chloroflexota bacterium | reverse complement strand
ACGGCGGCGGCACCGCCCCGGCCATCTCCCTGAACTTCGGCGCCACCAAGGTCAGCTTCCAAACCCAGGCCGACGCCCCCAGCTGCATGGACTGCGGCTCGATCATGATCCGCAACGGCTCGTGCTACAAGTGCCTGAACTGCGGTTCCACGAGCGGCTGCAGCTGAAAGAGATCCCAGCGACTTAGGTGTGGTTCAACTAGGTCGCGTTCGCCAGGGATGGCGAGTCAACCTGCTGCGCCGGATCGCGGATGCCGGCCAGCTCAAGCGGGCGGTCGTCCCGTGCGATCGCGAGAGCTTCGCAACCAAGGCCCGCCCGCCATCCAGCACGCCTTCGGCTCGGACGCCGCCGCCGTCTCCGGCTCGAAGCCGCAGAAGAACGCCCGCGGCCTGATCGCCACCTACCAGACGCTCGATATCGACACGGAGGACACCGACGCCGACGTCCTCGAGGTCAACTACCGCCGAACTACTTCAGCCACATCGTGATCCACGAATGCCATCGCTCGGCCTGGGCAGAGTGGTCCAAGGTCCTGACTCGAAACCCAAGTGCCGTCCAGATCGATCTTCGACGACCCGACGGTCGCCGCGGTGATACGCGATTGGCTCCTCCGCCGCTCGGTCGTCTCCAAGATCGACGGCGGCAGCTATCGGATGCAGGCCCACCAGGCGCGGGCCGAGTACCCCGGAAAGGGGGTGATGGCACCGTCAAGCCGCTAAGCTGAGGTCTGCCCCGCCCAGGCGCTCGCGGGGGGAGTTTCGATGATCGAGGGTGGGCAGTTTCCGTGATCGGCGACAGGGCTCGTCGACCGTCTTCGAGGGCCTCATGCAGTCACGCGTGTCGATCGTTCTCCTGGCGCTCGCTATCCCATTGGCGACCCTGTTGCTCGTGACGACGTCGAGTGCGTCGCTGGATTCGGATTGGCGAAGAGCGCTGGAGACCGAATTTGGGACGGTATCCGACGCGGACTATGAGATGTTCAGACCAGCTACCATCTGCCTGGACGCCGAGAGACAAGCAGCCTTTCCCGAACTTTGTGAGCTGGTCGCCCAATCCTCCGCGTTGCGCATCGTGGCAGTCGGCGCAGCCATCCTTGCGATCGGGTTGATCGTGTTTATCGGCGCAGCCGGCAAGATCGCGCAGCGGAACCGCCGATTACTTGCCCAGATCTATGCGCCCGGCCTGTATCTGGTGCTAGGCGGGATCGCTGCCCTCACGATCGCCTCGGGAGGCCTCGTCATGGGAGTCACCTACGTGGCCGAGACCATCTATCTTAAGGGGGTCCACGTCGGAATCATCCTGCCGATCGCCGTCATCGTGGGACTTGCAGCGCTGCGCATCATCCATGCAATGGTGACGATGACGCGCCGCAGTCCCGTGCGCGTAGATGGCATCAAGGTCGACCGACAGTCGCAGCCCCGGCTGTTTGACCTGCTCGATCGCGTCGCTCAATCTGCCGGCGGACTGGTGCCGGAGAACGTTTTGGTCGGATACGACCCGACGTTCTTCGTCACTGAGTTCGACGTGCGATCCTTCGACGACAACCACTCGGGACGGACCCTGTTCCTGTCCGCCCCGTTGCTGCATGTCCTATCTGTGGACGAACTTGGGGCGGTCGTTGGGCATGAAATGGGCCACTTTCTCGGGGAGGACACGACCTACTCGCGACGGTTCTACCCGATCTATCGTGGCTCGATCGAGTCGCTGCATGTGCTTCAGTCGAGTTCGCAAGGGCTGTCAGCCATCCCGTTGATCCCGCCCATGCTGATCCTGAGCAGGTTCATCGAGTCCTTCGCCAGTGCGGAGAGTTCCCTGGCCCGCGACCGCGAGCTTGGCGCAGACGCGATCGGCGCAAAGGCAGCATCGCCGGAAGCTATCGCGTCTTCGCTGGTCAAACTCACGCTGTATGGCCCCTCTTGGGCCGACACGCTTCTAGCTGTCGAAAGCGCGGTCTGGCGTGAATGCCCATTGCAGAACGCCGTTGCCCATTTCGCGACGTGGGCAACTACCGCGTCGGCAAGGATGCGAATCGATGAAATCAATGAGGGCACCATCCGGCATCCATTCGACACCCACCCAGACCTGCTCTCGAGACTTGCCGCGTTGCATGTGTCGCAAGATGAGGTAACCGTCGTGGCCCTCGTGGAGCTTGCGGGCGAGTGTGCCATAGACCTCCTGGACGACTCGATCCGGCTCGAGACGGAACTTACGTCGCGGTTGAACGAGGTCATTGGACAGCGCCTACGAACCGCCGGAGACGTGATCAGTCCAGGCGCGGCCGACGCGGGGATCCGCAAGGCTGGTGAGTCGGACCCGGTGATCGCCGCGGCAGTGGGTTTTGTCGAGCAGACGCGTGGGAGATTGGCGACTCCAGCCAGACCCCCAAGGGGCTGGGTCTCCATTGCGCCGCTGGAGATCGCCCTCCATCCCGATCCACGTGCCTTCCTGCAGATCGCCTCAGACAAGCATCTCCCCGGAGGCGACCAATTCCTCGTGGTGGGGCCAGCCAATGCGACGACTCCCCAGGCTCTTCTGATCCCAACTGGTACGAAGCTCCGTCTGATCGGGCTGAACGATCTCAAGGAGCGGCGGAACGGCACAGACGAGGACTACTTCGATGCCGATGGCAGACTCGTTGTTGTCCAGCGATTTGGCGACTGGCCTATCGCCCGTCAGCTTGCCAGCCTACTGGTTGTACCCGGTTCCGATCCCTATCTGACTGGCCCATTGGCAGATGAGGCTGGCCGCCTTCGAGACGCGATGTGGGAGTGGCAGTCCGCGGCAGGCACCAAGAGCGGCCTCCGACGACACCGGCGCCGATCCGCCCGGGCCGTTCCGCCGACGAGGGATTCTCCGCGATCAGGTGGCGCAGGCCCCTAGTCCCGATATGGCGATGCTCCTCGCGTAGGTCTGGATCAGGCCGGCGGTTCAGCGATTCCACACGTCGCAGAACGTCACGAACTTCCTGGTCCAACGCCATCGACGGGACATGCGACTCGAACTGCTCGGGACGCGCACGGTTTGGCGTCTGTTCTCATTTGGAGTACACCCCTAATCGTGCATGAGAACATCCAAGGATCCATTCTGTTCGGCAAGTCGAAGATCCGTCAACGCACCCTCGCGTTGGTGATAGACGCGCCTGAACGTCAGATGCACCTACGTGGGATCGCCCGTGCCGTCGGGACGAGCGCTGGCACGACAGCCCGAGACCCGGTCGCCTGGAGGAAGCCGGGCTCGTGCGCCGGACCCTCGAAGGCAACCACGTCTATTGCGAGGCGCGACCAGATCAGCCGTTGTTCAGGCAGATCCGGGACATCGTTCGCCAGGTGGCCGGCGCGCCGATCATGCTGCGCCGACACCTCATCGGACTGGCGGGCATTGAGCGCGCGGTGATCTTCGGTTCATATGCTCACCGTTCGTTGCAGTCCGATTCGGCCGTTGACCTCCTCATCATCGGCAACCCGGATCGCGACGGCCTCACCGATCAGTTGGAGATGGCCAGCCTGGAGATCAGTCGCCCCATCAATGAGGTAGTCATGACCCAGGACGAATTCGACAGGAGGCCCGCCCGCGGTGATGGCCTGGTCGAATCGATCGGGTCCCAGCCGACGGTCCAGGTCCTGCCTCCGCCCTGGCTGTGAAGCCGAGGACGATCGAGGACATGCTGCACGCCCGGCGGCTCAATGACCAGGCAATGGCATGCCGATCAGTGGCGTGCTCTTCACTGATCGTGGGGCACAGGCTGATCGGAATCGCACGTTGGTGATCCACGGGCGCATATCGCCGCGATCGCCAGCCTGCGGGAGATGCTCCGAGACAGATAGACTGACCCGAAGGAGGCCACACATGAATTTGAACAGCATCTTGATCGGGTCCGAGGACCCAAAGCGCCTCGTCGGGTACTACACGAAGGTATTGGGCGAGCCCGGCTACGCCGATGGCCAGTACACCGGTTGGATGATCGGCTCGGGGTTCGTGACCGTCGGACCGCACTCGGAGGTCCTGGGCCGAAAC
>JAYUDR010000213.1:0-4031 GCA_043739665.1 Chloroflexota bacterium | reverse complement strand
CCGGTCACGCTGCGCTCGCGTCCGTCTCAGCGCCGTTGGTAACCGCGAGATCGAAGAATGGCTCGGAGAGCTGGGCGTGGCCGATGCGCCTCAGGCGGCGCGCCTGGCCCGGATCGCCGTCGGCCGGCCGGGGCTGGCTCTTGCCTATGCCCGCTCAACCGTAGCGGAGCGAGTTCGAGGCGAGATTGCTCGCGGCTTTCTGGACATGTTGTCTGCCCGCCGCCAGGCCAGACTGGCCGCCATCCGCGAGATGATGAAGTCGGCGGTCGCGTTGGATGCGGCCCTGGCTGAGGCGCGTCGCGACGACACGGCCACCGGTTCGGGGAAGGGCGCGAGCAGCCCCACCGGCGCGTCAGGACGTGGTCGGAAGGGCAGGACGGCATCGAAGACGCCCGCAACGATGGTGGCCGCCGAAGTTGGAACTGCACATGTGCCGACCGACGAGGCTGACGGAGTGGCCCCGAATGATGAGCCCGTTGCCGGAAAGCTGGCGGCCTCGGCCCGCCGTTCGGCGGCGGCGACCCTGATGGAGATCTGGGCAGCCGTGGCCCGCGACATCAGCGTCGCCAAGGCAGGCGGCGCTCGCCAGCTCCACGAAGTGGGGCTCGTGGACGAGCTCCGGGTGATCGCTCCGGCCGTTTCCGCCGTCACGCTGATGGGCTTCCTGGCGCAGCTCGCCACGATTGACCGCCAGCTCGACGAGAACGTCAACCCTGAGCTTGCTCTAGACGTTCTGGCGCTCAGCTGGCCGCATATCGAGTCGGGCACCGCCCCGGCCGTAGGTAGGACCGCAGCCACTCCCGGCACGCCTCACCTGGTGCAACCGGGGTGAGCAGCCGCGAGACGGCCCGCCTCGAAGTGACCGTGCGCGGTCGCGTTCACGGCGTCGGCTTTCGCTACTACGTCGTCTCCAGCGCTGAGCGCCTAGGCCTGACCGGCTGGGTCTCCAACGAGCAGGACGGCAGCCTCCGGTGTGTCGCCGAAGGCCCTCGAAAGGACCTGAAGCTGCTGCTCGAGGCCCTCAAGGAAGGCCCGGCGTCGGCCATTGTCGAGGGCGTCCTGGAGAACTGGCTGCCGTATACGGGCGGCTGGGGAACCTTCGGCATTCGCTCGTCAGGTCACCGCGGCGACTAGCGCCCGCCATCGATCGGCACGAAGGTGCCCGTCTGGCACCTGGCGAGGTCTGAGAAGAGCCGGGCCTCCACGCCGGCCGGTCGCGGCTGTGCCTGCTTACGTCAGGCCCTGGTCGCGCGCCTCCTGCAGCTTCGTCACGAGTTGCTCGACCTGGGTGCCTCCGGCTGGCAGGAGGCCACCCGTGGCTCGTGCGGCGGGCACGACGACGAGCTCGACGCCGCTCACGGTCTGCACGACCACCGCGGGCCGCGCGCTCGACGCCGCGTAGCCGACGCCGCCGGTCACCGCGGCCACTGCGGACCACGGCAGGGACACAACCTCGTACGGGCTGCCACGGTTGCCACGCCACAACGCGACGCCCGATGTCGACCAGGCGAGAGTCAGCTGGGTGCCGCCGGAGGCCCTCATGCGGGGTTCCCGCACCCCGTGCAGCGCCAGCGACGCCTGGAGGCTCTCGTCGGCCCACACCTCGTGCAGGGACCATCCCGGCCGCGCGGCCGCGATGGCCGTGTGACGCGCAGACGAGCGGCGGCTCCACCACCACAGGCCGGCGCAGATCAGGACGACCGCGGCGACCGCGATGAGAACCACCACAGCAGGGTCGGCCTGATCCCGGCCATGCAGCAGACGGGACCAGGCGGCGACCACCAGGCCCACCACGCCCACGATCAGCAGGGCCATCTGCAGGATCGTGCGGCCTCGCCGGGACGGCTCAGTGGGCACGGCGCAGCCGAGCTTGCATCTTGGCCATGTTCACAGACCTCCTTCGACGAGGGGTATCGGCGTCGCCGTGATCCAGGATGCCCCGCCACGCCGCACCTCGTACACACCGCCGTAGCTGCCCACCAGGCACTCGGCCTTCGAACCGTCCGCGAACACAACGTCGACTTTCACGCTCTCGTCGCGGTCGACGGGGATGTACACGGGATCGTCGATCGTCAGGCCGTACGCAGCGCCGAGCTTCGCGGCAACATCCTCCTGTGCCGCGAGTTCAGCCGCGAAGTACTGGCGCCACTCCCCGTTGTTCTCGTCCTTCGAACGGGTGCTGGAGGTCGCCGCGACGACGAGGCCGATCGCGAAGACGACCCCGGTGACGCCCATCAGACGCCACGGGGAGCTCCCACGCTCGAAGAACCTGCCCGCGCTGAACACCACGATGACGAAGGCGAGCACCGCGAGGATCGCGAGGCCGCCGCCGACCAGACTCAACGGCGGGGCCGACCAGAGAGGCGGCATGGGGCCGATGTCCGGGACCGGGATGGCCGCCCAGGGCGCTCTCAGGAGAACCGCGCCGGCCATCATGCTTCACCTCTGGCGCCGACGACGACTGTGAGCGATTCGGCCATGGCGCGTGCTTCCTGACTCAGGGCCTCGAGCAAGCCCGGCTCGTGATGCCCGACGGTCCGGGCGATCCAGCCGGCCGGGACGCCCATGGCGTAGGACTGCAGGATGCCCGGCATGGTCGCCCCTCCTTGTCCCTGCCGCCGCGGTCAATTTGAGCCACGCTGCCAGGCACTTCAGCGGCCCCCAGAATAGCCGAGTTCCGCTGCCAGCCGTTCGGCGCTCGCCACGTCCGAGCCCAGCGGACGCGTGCCCGACGAGGGCAGCTGGACCGCATAGGCCCAGATCCATTTCGCTCCTCCGGCAGGTTCGGCCGGCCAACCGTGCCACGATGGGCGCCGCGCCGCTACGCTAAGCGAATGTACGACCAGACCGCAGCCGTCGACCGAGCCGTCGAGGCCTACCGGACCCTCGCCGACCTGGCAGAGACCGTCGAGGATGAGTGGCAGTACGTCACCGACCTGGCGGACGCCTACCTGCCGAGCATCCAGGCCCTCGCCGACTCGGGACAGCCGTTCACGCCGGACCAGGTTGCTGCAGTGGATGAGGCCGTCGCCGAAATAGGCCTGATCACAGATCCGCACAAGGCCATCGACTGGCTCTCCACGTTCCCGCACGTCGTGGCCTTGGCCCTTGGCGGTGGCGTGGACGGCGACGCGGGCGCTGATCGATGAGGTTCCAGGACGCCGCGAAGGACGCCCGCGCCGTCGTGTATGCGGGCATCCAGGCCGACCCGCTCGTGGCCCGGGTGGCTGCTCTGCTGGCAGTGGCCACCACGGCTGAGCGTTGGTTGGCCCGCGCGGTGATGAACGGTCAGCGGACGAATGCCGGCATCTGGCGGCGAATGTTCCCGTCTCTATTTGGCGAGGACGCGACCTCGGAGCTGCGAACGCGGGCGGAGCAGATTCTGCAGGCGTCGCTGGAAGTGGCCAATCGCGGTGAGGCGGCCCGGAGCAGCTACCGGGGCGCCGTGGTCGAAGAGTTGACGGCGCGCCTCCTGGTGGCCGGCGCCGCTGCGGGCACCCCGGTTCGGCGCGAGAGGCGCGTTCTATTCGACGGCGTCCCGGCCGAGATCCACCCCTACGACGTCACTGTGGAGTCGGCTACGCGGCCCCAGGTCTACGACTGCAAGTGGGGCGCGCGGGGTATCAACGCCGATGTCCTCAATCAGCTCGACGACGCCCGAGCGCACGCGGCGGACGAAGACATCGAAGTCGATGTCGCCATCGTCGTCTTCGACGCCCGCCGTTCGTGTGAGATCAGGCTCGATCGATCGACCGCCAACCGGGCCGGCACACGCCTTGTGGCGCTCGATGAACTCGACTGCTTGGCGGAGCCTCGCGCGTGAGCGAGGTGCCGGAGGACTCGGCCGCTGTGGCCGACGGGTCGGCAGGCGGGGCCGACACCATGCCCTACCGGATAGTCCGGCCGTACCGCGTCCGTTTCGAGGAGTCGACCGCCACCGAGACGATGCGGACCGCGATCTACCTGGCGTGGGTCGCTGACGTTGCCTGGCAGCACTCGATCGCACTTGGCTTCGGGCGCGATTGGTACAC
>JAYUDR010000212.1:0-4047 GCA_043739665.1 Chloroflexota bacterium | reverse complement strand
GAGGCAGGCGCAGACTCTGCCACTCAACACCGAGCCTCGGCTGGTCGAAGTCGTCGCGGGCGAGAACCTCAGGCCAGGGCTGGGACGGGAGGCCCGGGCCCGGCACTTCGACGGCCGGCAGTACTCCACCCTGAGCCAGACGCGGCCAGCCCTGATCGTCCCAGGTGATCTTCTGGAGGGCGGTCTCGCGGCCAAGTACCGAGCGGCCGTTCACGATGGGCCGGCGGCAGAGATGGGCCAGGTACCAGTCGCCGGCGGCGGTTTCGACCAGGCAACCGTGGCCGGCGCTCTGCAGTGGGTGACCGGGAGCGCTGATCGAGCTGATGAGTGGATTGCCCGGCATGGCCTCGTACGGGCCGGAGAGGTCGTGGGAGCGGGCCACCGTTTCGGCGTGGGTTGTGAAGGTCCCGCCTTCCGCGCAGGTCAGGTAGTACCAGTCGTCCCTCTTCAGGAGGTGCGGGCCCTCCACCAGGCCCAGCTCCGTGCCATCGAATATCCGGCTGACCAGTCCAACCAGCTTGCGGGCCTTGGCGTCGTACTCCTGCAAGATGATTCCACCGAAGGGATTCTTGGAGGGCCGATGGTCCCAGATCATCTGGACCAGCCATTTGCGGCCGTCGCTATCGTGGAAGAGAGACGCGTCAAAGCCTCTGGCGTTCAGGTAGATCGGTTCGGACCACGGGCCATCGATCGATGGACTGGTGACAAGGAAATTGCGGACGTCTTTGAAGCTGCCGACCCATGTCCGGACGTCGGTGTAGATAAGCCAGAAGAGCCCGTCCGCGTGAGTCAGACAGGGGGCCCAGATGCCGCCCGAGTTCGGATCACCGCGCATGTCGAGCTGGGAGGAGCGGGTCAACGCGTGGCCGACGGTTCGCCAGTTGACGAGGTCCCGCGAGTGGGACAGGAGCACGCCCGGGAACCACTCGAAGGTCGACGTGGCGATGTAGTAGTCGTCGCCGACCCGGCAGATCGATGGGTCGGGGCTAAAGCCGCGCAGAACAGGATTCGAAATCAGGCCCGGGGCGGTGGATGTCACGGGTATTTACTCCTAGGGCACGGGCCAGAGGGCGGAAGGTGCACGCTTGAGGGTCCGGGATGGTGCCAGAGCCAATCCGACCGGGCCGATGGTAATTGAGTCGACCGGAATCGCGCCAGTGCCGAGACGATCCCGGCCACTAGTTACACCAAGTCCGGGGACACTGCTTTGGCGTTGAGCACCGCGCTGATCGCGGTTTCGGGGTTCAGAGTAAGTCCATTCCGCGCCGCCCGATGTATGATCCACTTCCATGCAGAGTGCATAGGGATTATGCGTTGAGCCGCCACCCCGGACTCCCCCGGTAGAGGCGATCGGCAGAGGCGACGAAGGACCGGAGGCGCGTCATGGTCGAGCCCAGGGTTGGTGATCACGGCCCGGCGGCAGGCCCTACGGCCGGCCCGGCGGCACGCTCCGTGGGCGAGCCGGCCGCCGCTCACTCCGCGAGCGCCCTCACCAGCCCCGACGACACCCCGTTCGTCAACCTCCGCGACCCCGCCCGCGCCCTCGGGCCGGACGGCCGCCCCGCCGTCAGTCGCCGCGCCCCGATCTGGGCGGATGTGCCCGACGCGCTCTGGAATAGCTGGCACTGGCAGCTGTCCAACCGCGTCAACACCGTCGAGGAGATCGGCCGCGTCCTTAATCTCACCGACGATGAGCGTGGCGGGCTGTCCGCTACGGACAAGTTCCGGGTCGACATCACGCCCTACTTCCTGAGCCTGATCGACCCCGACGACCCACAGGATCCGATCCGAAAACAAGTCATTCCTACCGACTGCGAGCAGGAGGCCTTCACGGCGATGATGGAGGACTCGCTGGCCGAGGACCGCCACTCGCCCGTGCCGGGGCTCGTCCACCGCTACCCGGACCGTGTCCTGATGCTGGTCACGACCCAGTGCGCGAGCTACTGCCGCTACTGCACTCGGTCACGCATCGTTGGCGACGCCAAGCAGAACTTCAACCGCCACGACATCGAAGCCCAGCTCGATTACCTGCGCCGGACGCCACAGGTTAGGGATGTACTCCTCTCCGGCGGCGACGCCCTCACCCTCGCCCCCAAACTCCTCGAGTCGATCCTGCGCAGCCTCCGCGAAATCCCCCACATCGAGATCATCCGCATCGGCTCGCGCGTTCCTGTCTTCATGCCGCAGCGCATCGACGACGAACTGTGCGACATGCTCGCGAAGTACCACCCGCTCTGGATGAACTTCCACTTTAACCATCCCAACGAGCTCACACCCGAGGTTGCGCGCGCCTGCGACAAGCTCGCACGGGCCGGCATTCCGCTCGGCAACCAGTCGGTCCTGCTGGCCGGCGTGAACGACTGCGTCCACATCATGCGAGCCCTGGTCCACAAGCTCGTCGAGTTTCGCGTTCGGCCGTACTACGTCTACCAGTGCGATCTGGTCGAAGGCTCCGGTCATTTCCGGACGCCGGTGGGCAAGGGCATCGAGATCATGGAGGGCCTGCGCGGCCACACCTCCGGCTACGCCGTCCCGACGTATGTCGTCGACGCACCCGGTGGCGGGGGCAAGATCCCGGTTATGCCCAACTACCTGATCAGCTACTCCGATCGCAAGGTCGTGCTACGCAACTACGAGGGCTACATCACGACCTACGAGGAGCCGGAGCACTACCAGTCGCACGACAAGGCGAACTGCAAGTACTGCCAGCATCCGCGCTCCGAATCCGGCCAGGCCGGTGTCGAAGGCCTGCTGGACGGCAAGCAAATGTGGATCGAGCCGTCGGGTTTCGAGCAGACGCATCGCCGCGGCAACGAAGCCGCTCACCGGCTCCAGGATCCTGCGAAGTGGGTCCCGTACGGTGTCGGGGCGATCGAAGGCACGGCCGGGCAGCCATTGGACGGTTTGGAGCCGGGCCCGAACGCGCAGACGCCGGAGACGGCGGTGGCCGGGCCGCGTATCGAGCCCAAGTTCGAATACCTCCCGGGCGAGGAGCCGCGTCCGGCCGAGGGCGAGCCCACGGGCTGGTCCCACGGGGAGCTGCTCTAGGCGAGGGTCCGATGGGCCTAGCGTTCGCGGCGGTCGTCGCTTAGCATCGGCTCAACTTGAGTGAGCCGCTGAGGGAGGAGCGATCATGATTTCCGGCACCTGGCCCGACGCGGGCGGCAGCCCGATCTTCATCCGTGGGTATGGGGGCCGCAAGTACGAGGAGCTGATCGGGGCCTACCACCGAGACGCGGTCCTGCTCCTCGCCCAGGGCTACGAGCCAACTGGCCAGCACTACGTCGAAGGGCAATGGGGCATGGCTTGGGGACTCCTGGCGCTCTTGCTGACGCCGATCCTCGTCGGCCTGATCATTTGGGTTCAGATATTGGCCACGCGCCCGAACGGCACGCTCACCGTGACGTACGTCTATCGAGCGGGTGCTCACGCAGCGGGCTGAACCCTGCGGGGAGCGCGACCCAACGCGCCCCCACCGTCTCCTGTCTCAACACTCGCGACCTTCGCTAGCCGCGCCGGTTTCTCTGCGCCAAATGACCCGTGGACCCTATCATTGGCGCCGGACGGAGCGGGGCAGGCGGTCCCGTCGTGGCAGACATCCTCTTCGCACCGACCCGTTCCACGGAGCGCTCAGCCTCCCCCTCGGCTGGGCGCTCCACCTCACACGCGCCCTGGGGCCGCGGAGGCCATGACGAAACCGGTCGCTACCCACGTCTGGATCAACGGCGAGCTGCGTCCCTCGGACGCGCCCCACCTGTCCGTCTACGACCGCGGCTTCCAGCTCGGTGACGGCGTCTTCGAGGCGCTGCGGGCACGGTGCGGCGTGGCCATCGAGCTGGCCGGGCATCTGACCCGACTCCACAGTAGCCTCGAGGCTCTGGCCATCGAGCTGCCGTGCCGCGACGACGAGGTCGCCGACGGTATCGCCGAGCTACTGGCAGCGGAGGGCTGGGACGGCCTGGAGCCGCCCGGCGACGCCGTCATACGCATCACCGTCAGCCGTGGCTTCGACCCTACTCGTGGCATCCCGCCCCATTCGGGCGGCAC
>JAYUDR010000211.1:0-10158 GCA_043739665.1 Chloroflexota bacterium | reverse complement strand
GCTTAGTCACGACGTTGCGGGCGTCGGGCTGAGATAGACGACGGGCCGGTGTGGTTGCGAGCTGGTGCTCGACCCTAGCCACCGTCTGAATCCGTCCGTTGGCCCAGAGATGGACCCTCGTCTCGTCGCCTCGGACCGTGAAGCCTTCCACGGCCCGAGCCCAGTGCACGTCCCAGCCGCCGTCGACCGAATTCGAGTCCGTGCGAGGCTGGCCGATTGCGGTCAAACCCGAGGCAGCCAGCCCGCGTTGGGCCGTCTTTGTCGCAGCGTCGCCGGTGATGCGGACGGCCAGCGAGGGGGTGGCATCGAACCGGACGGCCGTTGTCAGCCGACCCGAGCCGTCGAACTGGGTCAGAGCGAGCGGCTGGCCGTTAGAGGCGACCTCCGAGACCTCGTCGTAGTCCGAGTTCTCGAAAGCGTCGTGAATGTGGCGGCCAACTTTCTTGACGCCCACGGGGAATCCGAAGCCATCGCGGGCCTTGTCAGCTCCGACGAACACCTGCGGATGATCGTCCGTGGTGATGACCACTTCGTTCTGCACGGGCCCCACGACCCGCGCAGCGTCAACCCCGACCTGATCGGGGCCGACCGAGACTTGAGAGCTGGCGGCGGTCAGACTTCCGGAGCTAATCGCCAGACCAAGGACGATTGCCGCGGCCGCGAGGAGCGACCTTGTTGCCGAAATTGACTTGCGCGATTGCATCTTGCTCACCCTGGAGTTCCGTTGTAGTTGGGGTTGCCCCACCAGTTAGGCTGGAACGGGTTGGCCGAGTCTGGACTGGCGTATCCGCCGATGCTCTGTGCGTACATGAATGCTTGGTACACCGTTCTGGTGTGGTTAGGGTCGCCGTTTAGGTAGCTCCAGAACGCTCTCTCAAATCGGTACGCGGAGCTGTCGTAGGTGAGGTACGTGTAGCCGAGGTAGAACTTCCGCTCAGTCGACGACTTCGTCTTTTCGATCTGAAATGCCCCGGGCATCGTGCTGTTGCTCGCGCCGAGTTTGCAGGTCGACATAACGACGAGGTTGTAGAGCGTGCCCATCGTGGCCGCCTTGATTGAACTGGAACGGATCATGTCGCGCGAAGAGCTGTTGCACTTTCCGACGCCTGGGTCCTGCAAGATGCCGGAGTCGACGTTGGGGGAGCCAGAGGCCGCCCAGTAGTTGTCGCCATGGGTATGGGCATAGACGGCGTAGTCGTAGAAGACGTTGTTGAGGAAGGCCGATTTGGTGAACGACGCCCCCAAAGCGCCGTACGGAAGGTACCCGAGCAGCGCCAGCTGGCTCTGAGCCAGCGAATACATGGCTTGCGGATATGTGTCGTTAAACCCCAGACATGTCGCCTTGAAGGCGTCCGAGTTGGACCACACGTGACCCGTGTATGCGAACGCACCTTGCGCCGTCGCACCAAGCGTCGACACCACAAGCAGAATGGAAACGAGCCATGTTTCCGCTCGTTTCATAGAACCTCCTAGATGAGGCGGGCGGAACGAACCTGTGGCGGGACCTGTGATGCGGGGTGCTCAACCGGGCCGACCACGGCTCGACGGCGCCCAACTAACTGCTAGCCCATGGCCAGGTCCCTCCTAGAAGGCCCGCGCCGACGAGACGCGGCCCAGATGTGGACTGCTGCCGCACCCTAACCCTGGACTTCCTGGCGGTCTCAGCCCGTAACAACGTGACCCTACCCCGGTCCGCTTATCTGCGGCTTATCTCAGGGGACGCGCAAATGGCACGCGATTCAGCCATCCGCGGAGACGGCGGCCGGGTCCCCTACCCCGTCGTGCTCCATCTTCGTGTAACGGATCGGCCCTCGCCGTAACGCCAAATCGGCCAGGGCGCGGGGCACCACGACCAGCCAGAGGCCGTTGAAAAGCGACACACGCAAGGTCCGGCGCGCACGCTCGCCCCTGCCCAAGGGCCCACCGTCTAGCCCACGCTCCCAACGCAGGGCGTCCCAGCCCAGCAG
This sequence comes from Chloroflexota bacterium, assembly GCA_043739665.1. GTDB lineage: Bacteria > Chloroflexota > Limnocylindria > Limnocylindrales > CSP1-4 > Fen-1039. Next base: position 8,191 of record JAYUDR010000211.1, on the reverse strand, counting down.
CGCGCTGATGCCCAGGTAGCCGGCGATAATTGAGACGAGGCTGCGACGTCTGCCCGTGACCGTCGCCGAAACAGCCGCACCAGCCACCACGACCGGCACGGCCAGCTGGCTCACGTACGCCACGAAGTCGAGGCGGGCCGCGACCGGCAGCCGGCCGCTGGTAATGACCGCCGGGCCATGTTCAAATACGCGGCGGAAGGCGCCTTCGGCCCATCGGAGTCGCTGACGCCAGAGGCCGTCCGCGGTCCTGTCCGGTTCCTCCCACACCTCCGCGTCGAGAGCCCAGGCAACGCGCTCGCCAGCCAGGGCGGCGATGCGGCTCGAGAGGTCGATGTCTTCAGTTAGAGCTGCCGCACGCCAGCCACCCGCTGCCGCGAGCAGATCGCGGCGGATCATGATGCCATTGCCCCGGAACTCCGAGCAGCCACCCATCGCCCACCGGCCGCGGTTGAGTTCGCCGTCGAGAGTCTGTTCATCGGCCTGGGCCCCGGCCAGCCAGCCCGACCCAGCGTCCAGGATTCGGCGGCGAGCGGTGACCGCCTTGGCCCCCGCGGCAAAGTAGCCCGCCGCACGCCGCAGAAACGACGGCTCAAGGCGCGCGTCGGCATCGAGCACGAGAACGACGTCACCATTGCAGATATCCGGCGGCGCAGCGGTCAGCGCAGCTCCCTTGCCATCAGGAAGTCCCTCACCCCGCCTCAAAACCACGCGTGTGATCTCGGCGATCCCGGCATCGGCGGCAGCTGCCCGCACGACATCGGCCGTGGCGTCGGTGGAGCGGTCGTCGACGACGATTAGCTCGAACAGCGGTTCCCCCTGGACAGTTCGGTAGTCCTGACGGCCCACGTCTCCGACGAGGTGGCGCAAAACCACTGCTTCGTCTCGGGCTCCGACAACGATGCTGAAAGTGGGCTTGCGATCTGCGCAGTCAAGGGCAGTTGCGGCGTCTTGGGGCGTGATCGGCGGTCGGCGAGATGCCAAGGCGACGGGCACTGTGCAACCGAGGGCCACTCCGGCCGTGATCAGCGGGACGACGCGACCGAGTCTCCTGTGTCCGGCTAGGAGACCAACTGCCGTCCCGCCGACGAGGATCCCGACGGCCGCGACCCGCCATGCCCGAGGTGTCGCGGAAAGCGTCTCCGCGGAACCCCCAAGCGCGATCGACTCGGCGTTGTCAGCACCGTTCATCGAGGCGCTGTGCCGTCCTCGCTTGCGCGTCCCGAAACACCTGGAGGCTCAGCTGTCGACCCCGTCCTTGCGGCCGTGCCGAAATCATGCGGCGCCACCGCGGCTGTGACAGGATCGACCGGCGCTCCGCTCGGCGTCTGGGGCGCCCGCGCAGATTTCCCTTGGCGGACGCCGCGGCTGGCGACGCTGGCGACGCCCCACAGCGCGACGATGACGCCGGTAACCAGGATTACCGGCTCGCGCCCGACAACGTCGGCGACGGGGCCTACGACCAGGATCGGTGCAAGGCTTGAGGTCGAAACGAGCATGTTCAGGACGCCGAAGACCCGGCCGCGCACGTCCTCCGGCAGCTCCTCCTGGAGCTGTGTTTGGGCCGAGATAGCCACCAGCGAATAGGCGGCGCCTACAAGGAAGGCGATGCCCATGACCAGAGAAAGCAGCGACACCACCCGGCTGGCATCGGCGAGTCCGGTGGAAGCAGCGCTCTCGCGCAGGAATCGCGAGATCGGTCCAACGAGCGATAGCAAGACAAGCAGCACGCCCATGCTGATGATGCCGACCTCGATGGTGCGGCGACGGGGCAGATAGCGGCCGTACGAATTGAGCACGAGGATGCCCATGGCGATGCCCAATCCAAGTGGCAGGACGATCAGGGCAAAGTCCTTTTCGCCGAGGCCGAGGGTGGACTTGGCGAAGCCGGGGCCCAGGACTCCGAGGACGCCGACGAGGGCTCCTGCGATTCCGAGATATGACAGAGACCAGCCAACACTTCGGTGCTCGCGGATATAGGTGATCCCCTCACGGAATTGGCTCACCATCGTACCGACCGCACGCTCCGCCTCGGCTACCGTTTGGCCGGCGGTCACGCCTTCGGCACGTGATGCCGGAGAGGAGGGAAGGGTCCAGCAGAAAACGGCCGCCACGAAGTAGAGCACGGCCACCACAAAAATGAGTATCTGCGCGCTGGCCAGGGCTACCAGGAACGGACCGAGAACCGCGAAGCCCAACACAAAGGCCACGTTCGCCGTGAGAATGAAGATTCCGTTGGCGGACAGCAGCTGGTTCTTGGGGACCAGGAACGGAATCATCGACGCCTCGGCGGGCCCGAAGAATGTGGTCACGGTGGAGACGACGATCATCAGGAGGTATACGACCAGCAAGTTGGCCCCGCCGACGAAGATCGCCAGACATGCGATGCCCCGAAGGATGTTGGTGACAACCAGCATGTGCCGCTTGTCGACGCGGTCCACGAACACTCCGGCAATCGCCGAGAAGATGATCGCGGGGAGGAGGAAGCTGAGAAACAGCGCGCTGACGGCGCTGCTGGACGCATACGCGGTGTTGATGATGATGGCCAGACCGTAGATGACCATGTTGCCGCCGACCTGAGTCGACAGCTGGGCGAGCCAGAGCAACAGGAACGGACGGTTCGCCAGGACGGCCGAGCCGCCCGATTCGATCGACGCGTTCGGCGCGCCATTCTTGCCGTTGCCTGGTTGGCCTGCGGTCTCCGACGCGGCGGCCTCGGTCATCGATTGTCTCCGGGGCTCACGACGCCGCCATTGCGGGCCGCCGGCGCCACGGCTTGGCTCATGGCCAGATCGCCACGCAAAGTGAAGTCGATCAAGCGGCGCTCCAGAGTCCGCCGCTCGAGCAGGACGTGCCTGCCGCACGCACGGCAGCGCAAGCCGATATCCGCGCCCAGCCTGTCGACGAGCCACTCCTGACCGCCGCATGGGTGGGCGCGACGCAGCCGCACGACGTCGCCAAGGCGAAACTCGACAACGGACGGCTGATCTGGGGGCACTATTCGAGCCCCCAAAGATTGGCTGCGATAGGGTGATACATGGAGGCCGCTCAGATTATCAGAGGTGCGGCTGGGCGTTGCGACCTCGGGCGTACAGCATGCCCGCGACGCCCAGCAGCGCGGCGCCGCCGAGCGCAAGCACGGCCGCAAGCACGAGGCCGGCCTCGCCTGAACCCTTGGCGGAGTGGCCCCCAGATCCTTGTCCGGCAGTCCCCGTGGTCGACCCGGCCGCAGACGGAGTGGCGCCGGGGCCGCCCTGGGAGCCACCGCTCGTCGTCCAGCCCGGTGGAACCGGCCCCACCGGCGCCGTTTGCGGCCCAAACGTTTGAGACGAGGTGATGCCGTTGTCGGCCAGCCAACCCTTGTTCACCGCGGCCGTGTCAAGCCCGAAGGCGGTCCTGAACGCTTCGTCGTCGGAGGCCCCGGTGCTGTAGGTCTTCACCAGCTTCTGGAATGATGCCTGGCCGTACTTGCGGATCAAGTAGTCGACGGCCGAGACCGACTCGGCATAGGCGAGGTAGAACTCATCCGCTGTGGTGGGAAACTGGCCTATGAGACCCTGCAGGGGCGTGAGCGTCTTGGACTTCGCGGCTCGCGAGACCAGGGATTTGTCGCTGCTCCCATAGCCCTCCGACAGGTACACAGCGATCCCCTCATTGAGCCAGCGCGGCGGCGCGTGGTACGGATTGGTGGTGCCGTCGTCGAATACCACGTGCGTAAGTTCATGCGGCACTACCGTCCTGGCGTACCCGAGGTCGGTCGGCGCGATCAGGGCAAAGAGGGTCCTGGTGACGGTGTTCGCCTCCCCACCGACGTTCTCGCGGGTGCCCGGGCCGAGGGCGTCGTAGAAGGACTTCTGATCGGCGTAGACGAAGAAGTCGATCGGTGCCGTCTCGGTCACGCCCAGAAACTTGGCCGACTTGGAGATGCCGTTCTCCCCCATCGTCAACGCCTGCTGGGCAAACGCCGCATCCCCCTGATACCAGTGAAGCGTGACATACGTCCCGATTTCGGTCTGCCAGTTGAAGCGGTCATCCACGTACGTGACTTTGACCTCCGGACCCCGCCGGGTGGTGCCATCGGCGAGGACGACCTGGAAGCGGGCAATGATCTTGGTGTTCGGTTGGATCTGACCGGTCGACGTGTCGATTGTGTATTTCAGAGGAGCGCCCGGGTTCTTGATCTTGATCACCGACGGCCCGATGTCGCCGGGCAGGGTCAGGACTATGTACGCCTCGGTGAACGATGCACCGCTAACGGGCTGGGTGAAGACGATCCCCGTGCCAAAGGTAGAGCTCGCAGTCGGCGCGCCGAAGCCGATCGAGTCGGCGCTGACCGGCCCGGCTAGAGCCAGCAGACCGAGTAGGCCGCTGACAATTACACCGCAAGCGCGGCGAGCCGCGGCGCCGCGACCGGCGTTCATCACTTTGAACTCCACGCCAGTCCGGCGTACCGGACGAGGCCCTGGCCATTGGGACTGGCCCCGAGAAGGCCCTTCGCGGCCAGCGAGTACCCACCACCGTAGTCGACCGGTATCACCGGCACCTGGTCGGCCACGACGGCTTGAGCCTGATCGAAGAAGCGCTGCATCGCGGTGGCATCAGTGGTGGCGAGCGCACTTTGGATCGCCGCGTCGAAGTCCGCGGACTTCCACCGCCCGAAGTTGTTGGTCGTCCCGCTGCCGAGCAGCAGGCCAAGGAAGTCGTTGGCACCCGGGTAGTCGGCCACCCAGCCCATCTGCCAAATCGCCGGCGGATCCGAAATGAGGCGGGCGTTGTACGTCGGCCCATCCATAGTCTGGTACCCGATGTCGATGCCGAGGTTGTCGTGAAGCTGCGCGACGATGGCCGTATCGAAGGCCGCCCCTCCCGTGGTCAGAGTGACCTTTGGAAAGCCGGCGCCGTTCGGGTACCCGCCGGCCGCCAGTTCGGACCTGGCAGTTGCGAGATCAAACTTGGGGCCGAAATCCGTGACGCTGTGTCCCGGCACGCCTATCGGAACCATCCCCGTGGCAGACGTCCCGAGCGGATCGGACTGCAGTGAGACCATCCGCCGCCAGTCGATGCCCACGGCGAAGGCCCGCCGCACATGGACGTTGTTGAATGGCGCCTTGGTCGTGTCAAAGCCGTAGTACCCGACCGACGGAGAAGGCTCAGTGCGAAGGAGTGGGCCGAGCGTTCGGTCATAGGCGATCCAGGCGGCGTCGTAGAACCCTATCGGCGTGTAATCGAGGCGGCCGGCCTCGAACTCGGCGACGGGGCTCTTGTTGCCAATGTCGCTGATCAAGTGAATCGTCGCCATGGCAGGTGGGCCGGCCCAATAGTGCGAATTGGCAACCAGCGTCGTCTCGGTTGCGGTCAAACCACTGACTATGTAGGCGCCACTTCCTACGAACGATCCAGCCTCCAGCACACCGGGCTTGGAGTCGATGTCGGACGGGACAACGGCGAGGGTGGGGCTCGATGCGATGGCGGCGAAGTCTGCCGCGGGACTTACCAGCGCAACCTCGATATCGCCCGATCCAACGGCCTTGATGCCGACCGACGAGGCCGGGCCCGTGCCCTCACGATAGGCCCTTGCCCCGACCACATCATCCAGGAGCGAGGCAAGCTGACTTGGCGCCTTGGGGTTAAGCACGCGCGTCCAGCTCGACACTACAGTCGCTGCCGTCAACGGAGCTCCGTTGGAGAAGGTCAAGCCGCTGCGCAGGTGGAAGACAACCTTCTTCCCGCTATCCCGCGTCACCCAGCTCGCGGCCAGGGCCGGCTGAACCTTCAACGAAGCGTCAATCGCGGTCAGCGATTCGAAAACCTGGGACACGACCTGGGCGCTTCCGGCATCCGACTGAACTGCCGGGTCCAGCGACGCGGCCGACGCGCCGAGGATCGTCAGGCTGTCACGCGCCGCATTGACCACGGATGGACGCCAGGCGACGCCGACCGCGACCAGCGCGACCAGAACCGTGGCCCCAAGCACCATGATCAGTCGTCTGGTCCGTCCGGGCTGCCGCCCGCCTGGTACTGGTTCTGGGTAGTAGAACATCATCGGTCGCCCCGTCGTGGGTCGATCTCTGATCGTGTCGGCCGTGGCATGGCCGGAGTATAGGAGGGTCCGAGACGGGTCGCCGTCATCAGCGTCCGCCGCTTCGCGCGGCCGCTGGGTGACGGTAGCGCCAGACGAAACAGAAGGTTGTTGCAACCCGTTGCGCTAGAACCGAGCCACGCCCCTGGCGCGATTGGCTACAGTGGAGACGAACGAAAGGAACGACCACGTGCCGCCCGCCAATCTGAACCAGATCGAAGGAATGCCGGAGCCCAGTCCCTGGGACGGGGTGTCAGCCCGCTTACGCGCCAGCGGGCTGCGCTGGACGCCGCAACGACGCACCCTCGTCGATGTCCTGCGCGAGCACCAGGGGCACGTGAGCGCCACGGAGTTGATCAGCCGCTGCCGAGAGCGAGACGGAACGACCACCCCATCCACGGTCTACCGGACGCTCGACGTACTGGAGGAGTTAGGGCTTATCAAGCACGGCCACGGCCCGGACGGTCGCGAGGAATACCACGTCCTGCCGGAGCAGGTCCATGGCCATATCTACTGCGTGGGTTGCGGCACCACATGGGAAATCCGGCCGGAGACCGGCTCGGCCATTGTTGATGCGTTGGCCGCCGACCTGGGTTTCGCCGTTGATCTTTCCCACGTCACCATTTCGGGGCACTGCCAGGGCTGCCAGGACTGAGCCGCCTGAGCGCGACGTCAGTCGACGGGGATGACCAGCAGCCACTTCCCGTCGCGGTCGGGATAGTGACCCTCAGGCCTCTTCCAACCAATGTAATTCTTGGCCATGACCTTCATGTCACGGAAAATGTCCGGCCCCAGAGTCTGGCCCCAGATGTTGCTGATGCGCGGATAGAACGGGTCCATGATATAGGCGCCCGTGAGCTTGAAACTCGTCGGGAAGAGCGCCGGATCGGCGTCTGCCTTGAAGCCCGTCATGACCCATGAATGGGCGCCCCACCAGGTCAAGAGGCCTACCGGCCGGGACGTACGGCTTATCGCCAGGGCAGCGTCATGCATGGCCTGGTCAAACGTTGCGTCGACAACGAGCTGGTAGTTGCCGGCCCCGAGCTTTGTCATCGTCAGAGCCCAACCCTCCGCGCCGAAGCCACCGTTGTAGCTGTCCTGGCGCGTTGTCAGCGACACGAGCGTATCGCCGATCTGCTTCTGCCGAGCCGTCGTCAGGTCCACGCCGGGGCCGATGATGTTGAGCATGTTTTGGATTGCTCCGGCCGTGCAGTAGTTCTTGTTCATCTGGGTGACGAAGGTGCCGGTCCGGTACAGATCCAGCTGGAGCGGAGCCCTGGTCGGCGTGGCGTCGGGAGTCGGGACAACGGAGGCTGCCGCCGATGGATCGAGCGTGGGGACGACGGTGGGGGTGGGGTCCACCCGGACGGTGACAAGTGGTGTCGCCAAGAGGCTAGGCGCCGGCGAACGGCTCGCCCCTGCGACGGGAGTCAGCGTCATCACTACGCTCCAGCCTGCCGCAACCAGGATCACGCACAGCGCCAAATAGGCCACGACGAAAAGACGGTCGCGGTTACGGCGGGGGGGCCGGATCATGCGGGCGCGATTCCTCCGGGTTGACGACGACTCGCGCCTTTCCTAGGGCCGCGGCGCGTCGGGAGGATACAGCGGAAAACAGGACGAGGCATTCAAATCGTGCCGGTCAGGAGGCAGTCGGAGGGCCATTCCTTGCCCCCTCGCGCAGCGCCACAATCGCAGCGAGGGATGCCATCGCCACACCCAGCCAGAAGACGGGCCAGGGATACCAACCCGGCAGACCCCCGTTCAGGAGTGCCGGCCCGTTCGCCAGGAAGCTTGAAACGACGACGGCGCCACCCAGCGAGGAGACCAGGACGACGGCACGCCCAATCCGCGGAGGCCGGCCCGCACCCGTCCGGTAGGCCGCCGCCAGCCCGAACGCGATGAGGGCCGAACTGACGGCGACCGGGGCCCAGACCGGCCCGGTCCACGGCGCTGGGATCAGGAATAGGACGTCCCACGTGCCCGGCGAGTGCGGCCAGCCGATGAATACCCACAGCCAAACGTAGTAGCCGATGTCCCAAACGCCGAAAGCCACGGCCGTCCAGGCCAGCCGATCCACCCAGCGTCGACCGCCCAAGCAGCCGACGGCAACGA
>JAYUDR010000210.1:0-4067 GCA_043739665.1 Chloroflexota bacterium | reverse complement strand
GGCTGCTCCTGCCACTCGCCGTAGCTGTTGGGCTCGTAGCCGAGCGTGCCGCCATGGTTGCCGTCGACCCGCATGGAGCCGTCGCGGTGATAGCTGTGGACCGGGCAGCGCGGCGCATTAACCGGGATCTGGGCGCTATTCACGCCGAGCCGATAGCGTTGCGCATCGCCGTAGGAGAACAGGCGCCCCTGGAGCATCTTGTCGGGGGAGAAGCTGATGCCGGGCACGACGTTGGCGGGGTTGAAGGCCGCCTGCTCGACGTCGGCGAAGTAGTTCTCGGGGTTGCGGTTTAGCTCCATAACGCCCACCTCGATGAGGGGGTAGTCCTTGTGGAACCAGACCTTGGTCAGGTCGAACGGGTTGTAGGGGCAGGTGGCCGCATCCTTCTCGGGCATCACCTGGATGAAGAGGGTCCAGCGCGGGAAGTCGCCCTTCTCAATGCTCGCGTAGAGATCGCGCTGGTTACTCTCGCGGTCCCTGCCGACGAGTGCCTCTGCTTCGGCGTCGGTCAGGTTCTTGATGCCCTGCTGGGTGCGGAAGGTGAACTTCACCCAGACGCGCTCGTTGGCGGCGCTAATCATGCTGAAGGTGTGGCTGCCGAAGCCGTGCATGTGGCGGAACGAGTACGGGATGCCCCGGTCGCTCATCACGATCGTAACCTGGTGCAAGGCCTCGGGCAGTGAGGTCCAGAAGTCCCAGTTGTTGCCCGCACTGCGCATGTTGGTGCGCGGATCGCGCTTGATGGCGTGGTTGAGGTCCGGGAACTTGAGCGGATCGCGCATGAAGAAGACCGGCGTATTGTTGCCGACCAGGTCCCAGTTCCCTTCCTCGGTGTAGAACTTCATGGCGAAGCCGCGGATGTCGCGCTCAGCGTCCGCCGCACCCCGCTCGCCCGCGACCGAGGAGAAGCGCGCGAACATTTCAGTCTTCTTGCCGACGGCCGCGAAGATCTTGGCCTTCGTGTACTGCGTGATGTCGTGGGTGACCGTAAAGGTGCCGAACGCGCCCGAGCCCTTGGCGTGCATGCGGCGCTCTGGGATGACCTCGCGATCGAAATGGGCCAGCTTCTCCAGGAACCACACATCCTGGAGCAGCATCGGGCCACGTGGACCCGCCGTTATTACGTTCTGGTTGTCGGGAACGGGTGCCCCAGCGGCGGTGGTCAGCTTCTTCTTGTCAGTCATGACGTGCTCCTGCTTGTGACTTGCGGCTGTCTGTAGTCTTGGGGCGACCGCTCGTTGGGTTGCTGCATTGCGCACTCGTCGCAGATGCCCAGGACCTCGAGATGAGAGGCGACGACACTCCCGAAGCCCTCGACGCGGGGTGGCATGGGAAGTGCGTTGAGATCGGCGCTTTCGAAGTCCCGGACCAGGCCGCAGCGGACGCAGACGTAGTGGTGGTGTGGCGCGAGGTTGGCGTCGAAGCGCACGCTGTCGCGACGCGGACCCAGCGTGCGGATCAGCCCGAGGTCGTTGAGCATCCATAGCGTCCGGTAGACGGTGTCGAGCGACACTGTCGGCAATCGCGCCTGAACGCCGCGCAACAGGGTCTCGGCATCCGGATGCTCGAGGCTGGATGCAAGTTCGCGGAAAACCTCAAGGCGCTGGTGCGTCAGCTTGACGCCCGCCTGCTTCGCCGCGCCCTTGAACCGCTCAAGTCGGAGCTGAACCTCGGAATCCTCGATCTTGCCCATTGATTCCTAGTTGCGTATAAGTTGCAGGTAGGAATCTAACGACATGGCTCTATGACGTCAAGCGTTCGCCGTTGTCGAGAGCCGACTCTGGCCAATTCCGGACATCGCGGCCTTACAGTGGGCTTACAGGGGCACCGAACAGGTGGCGGGTCGAGGGCCCAGGCTGTCGTTCGTCAGCTCAGATCGAGTCGGCAAGGAGACCAACCAGGTGAACCATCAACCGAGTTCCGCCACCAGACTGGCCGCCATAGTTCTGCTGGTGGGTATTGCGGTAGTGGCCTGCGGCCGACCGAACGGCACAGCCGAGGACCAACCGGCAGGCTCGACGCCGGCGGCACAACAGAGTCAGGCCGATCAGGCGGCAACCGACTCCGCTGCCCCGAGCAGCCTGACGACCGACTCCGCGGCTCCAGGCGACGCGGCAACAAACTCGGCCGCCCCGGCGGCCTCTCCCACCCCGGCGGCCACCGCGGACCCGCTGGACACCCAGCTCTCAAACATCGACAGCCTGCTCAACGGCGTAAACGGCTCACTCTCAGGTAGCGATACCAGCGGCGGCGAATAAGCGCCACCTCAGCACAAGGAGTACACAGTGAAGACTCGAATCCCCGCCATGTTCGCCGGCCTCGCCCTCGGCGGCGCGCTTCTTCTGTCGAGTGTCGGTGCCGCGGCCGCCGTCACACCGCCGCCAGGTTCCTCGGGCAATAACGTCTGTTCCGCGCAGGCAGCGGCGATGAAGACTGGGGCAACCATAGAGACGGCCCGTGCCTTGGGCGACTGCGAAATTGGCCGCCGCTTCACGACCCTGGCCGCTCTTTCAGCCAAGATCGCCGCCTCCAAGGTACTCAGCCCCTCCGACTCTGCAGCGCTGCAGAGTGAAGTCGCCTCGACGAAGACGGGCCTGACGAGCCTTAAGGCCACCATCGACTCCGAGACGAGCCTACCTGCCCTTCGAGCCGACATCACCAAGATCGCGGTCGACTACCGCGTCTACCTGCTCGTCGCGCCCCAGGTGCATCTCGTCTCGGCCGCGGATGGCGTGATTGCCGCCCAAGCCCGGTTCGCCGATGTGAACACCAAACTTGCCGCTCGCATCGCTGCCGCCAAGGCCGCCGGCAAGAACACCACAACCGCCCAGGCCGCCCTGGACGCCATGAACGCGGCTGTGGCCACCGCGATCAGCCTGGCACAGCCGCTGCCCGCCAAGCTACTCCCGCTTACTCCGGCCCAGTACAACTCCGGCACCGCCGGCCCGATCGTCACCAGCGCTCGTGCCGCCCTGGGCCAGGCCCGCGACCAACTCAAAGCCGCCATGGCCTCCGCCAAGGCTTGCCGCGAGGCCCTCAAGTAGCGGACATCCACTCCCACTCAGACGCGGCTCCGGCCTCCGGGCGGGAGCCGCGTTTCTGTGTCCCGGGGCACGAATAGAGCCGGTGCCATCACTCAGTCTCGACTATCTCGAGTTGACGCAGATTCTCTAGCCGACTCGAACACCCAACAATTCACGCTCGTGGCGCCCCACCTCTCGATACTGTCGGCTCAAAACGCCGAACGGGCGTGCATTAGGCCCGCGGCTCTCGTATCGTCTGCCACACGGCCCGCGTGACACCGCCACCATTCGCCAATCTGCGAAGAGAGGTCATCATGATCTGCCCGAATTGCGGCACCCAGATCGATGGTCAAGGCAAGTTCTGCGCCGCTTGCGGCACTCGGCTACCGGAGGCCGAGTCAATAGCGCCATCGATTGACGTTTCCGCTGCGCCCGAAACTGCGCCCGAGCCCGAGCCCGAGCCCATCGCCGAGCCCGAGCCCATCGCCGAGCCCGCGCCCGAGCCCGCGCCCGAGCCCATGCCGGCCTGGGCTCAGACGCCGCCACCGCCGCCGGCCTGGTCACCGCCGGCCTGGTCGCCGGTCGCCGCCGCGCCCGAAACTGCGCCCGAAACTGAGCCCGAGCCTATAGCCGAGCCTGCGCCCGAACCTATCCCCGCCTGGGGTCAGACTCCGCCACCGACGCCGGCCTGGTCGCCGGTCGCCGCTGCGGCCGAAACTGCTCCCGAAACTGCTCCCGAACCTGCGCCCGAACCCATGGCCGAACCTATCCCCGCCTGGGGTCAGACTCCGCCACCGACGCCGGCCTGGTCGCCGCCGGCCGTATCTCCGGCCTGGGGCCAGGCTCCGCCACCGCCGCCGCCCGCCGCGCCCTACGTGGCCCCGCCGCAGTACGTGGCCCCGCCGCAGTACGTGGCCCCGCCGCAGTACGTGGCACCGGCTCCGCCCGCCGCGCCATACGTGGCACCATCGCAGTACGTGGCACCATCGCAGTACGTGGCACCATCGCAGTACGTGGCACCATCGCAGTACGTGCCACCGGCGC
>JAYUDR010000209.1:0-10245 GCA_043739665.1 Chloroflexota bacterium | reverse complement strand
AATGCGGTCGTCCGCCGGACGGCCGCGCGCGGCCTGGCTGAGATGGGCTGGCTGCCCCAAGCCAACGAGATGGGGGCCCGCTACTGGGCCGCCCTCCGAGAGTGGCGACGCTGCGCCGAGTGCGGCCCGGCGGCAATTCCGCTGCTGTTGACCTCGTTCGAAAGCGTCGACTCGCTCGCGCGCACCGACATCCTCCAGGCGCTGGGGGATGTCGGCTGGGCGCCGGAAGAGGCAACCGCAGTCGCCGCTCACTACTGGGCGTTCCGAGGCAGATGGGACATATGCGTCGAGATCGGCATGCCCGCGGTCGAGGCGCTGGAAAGCGTGCTCCGGAGCAATCAACGCTGGCGCCAGCGAGTGGCGGCGGCGAGTGCCCTGGCCGCCCTCAACCAGGCGCGTTCTGCGCCCTTCGCCCGAATCGACCTTGTTCGGCAGGCTATCGACATCATGGACGGCGAGGGCGACGGGACGTTCAAGCGAATGTCGCTCGAGATGATGCTGGCCGAGGCGGGCCAGTACGACCCCGCCGCAGGCGAGCGTGTCGAGTGGTGCCGCTGCGGCTACCCGGCTTCGCGAGTGCGCATCGATGTGCCGCCTGAGCCCCTGACGGATCTGCTCGGATTCGAACTGAGCTCCGGCAACATCACTACCTACTACTGCCCGAGTTGCGACACCCGCCGAACCACGGTCGCCACCTCAGCCGACGCCTGATCGCGGGCCAGACCGATCAAGCGCCGCAGTTTGCGGCCTAGGGCGAGGCGGGCAACATGGCTGCCCAGATGGCACCGGCGATCAGGAACGGCCCGAACGGCACGTAACTCTTCAACGTAATTCGCCGCGCCAGGAGTAAGGCGAAGATGACGACCCCGCTGAGCATGGCCGCGGCGAAGACCGCCAAGACGATGCGCACCATGCCGCTCAGCAGCCCGACGGCCACCAGGAACTTCACATCACCGCCGCCAAAGGCGCCCGCGCCGAACGGCAGCGAGCCGATGTAGAGCAGTCCGGGTACGCCGATTGCGCCCCCAACCGCCATCCAAGCTGGGGACCGAGACACAAGCGAGTCACCGCCCCAAACCAGGGCCACGGCGCCGAGTCCGATGAGCGGCAAAGTCAGAACATCCGGCATGAGTCGCTGATCCAGGTCTGTGGCCAGCAGCAGGACGCACACGCCGAAGTAGGCCCCGAACAGCAGCCGCTGCCCTGAGTCGCCGAAGCGGATCGGGACGACGACCATCGCAGCGACCGCGAACGCGGCCACGACCACCGATCGCCAGCCGACGTGGCGCACCGAGCCATCCTCATGGGCCGGCCAACGAGCGGAGATCCGATCCGATGCCACTCCCCAGATCAGCCCGGCCGCGCCGAATACAACCACGAGCGAATCCACTCCGGCCCCGCTCCTAGGCCGGCTTGGAGGCGCCGGCCAAGGCCAGCTCCACGAGCGTGGCGTGGCTCACACCGGTAGCCCCGGCCGGGGCGTAGGGCGTCTTCTTGCTGAAGTAGGCCGTGCCGGCGATGTCCAGGTGAACCCACGGCACCGTCGTGAACTCGCGCAGGAAGAGGGCGCTCTTGATAAGGCCGCCCTCGGCGCTGCCGGTGTTCGTGAAGTCCGCATACCAGCTGTCGAGGTCGCTGCGGTACTCCTCGATCACGGGTAGCTGCCAATACCGCTCCCCTGCCCGCTGGCCGGCCGCGGCCACGGCGTCATACCAGGCCTGAGGCGTGCCGAAGGCGCCGGTCATCTGGTCGCCCAGCGCCCTGCCCACAGCCCCGGTCAGGGTCGCCACATCCACGAGATGCGTGGCCCCGAGTTTCTCCGCGTAGCACATCGCATCGCCCAGAATCAGCCGGCCTTCCGCATCGGTGTTGATGATGTCAACCGTCTTGCCGTTCATGGCCTTGACGATGTCGCCGGGGCGGGCCGAATGTGGGCCGGGCATGTTCTCGACCGCCGGCGCGATCGCCATGAGAGGCGTTCCAGGCGCAAGGCGAGCCACCGTCACGATGGCCGCGATCACGGTGCAGGCACCGGTCTTGTCCATCTTCATCTCTTCCATCGAAGCCGCCGGCTTAATGCTGATCCCGCCCGAGTCGAAGCAGACACCCTTGCCAACTAGAGCCAGCCTTCGACCGGCCGCGTCCTTCTCCCCCTCCGTGCCTGAGCGCAACACGATCATCCGCGGCGGGTTGTCGCTGCCGGCGCCGACCGCGAGGAACATGCCCATGCCCAACTCGGCGGCGCGCGCCGGCTCGACGACCTCGATCGAAAGCCCGTGCTGCTCGGCCAGTGCCCTAGCCTCGCCCGCCAACACTTCGGGCGTGACGTCGTTTGCGGCCCGGTTGGACAGACGCCGGGCGAGGTTGGCGCCCTCGCCGATGATCACGCCGCGCTCCGCTGCGCGCCTTAGGGCAGCGGCATCGGCACCGGGCGCGATGAGAATCAGCTCCTCGAGCGTGGGAGGCGGGCCTTTGTAATCGTTGCGGTAGATCGTGGCGGGCTCAAACTCGCCCTCAACAATGCCCCGGGCCAACAGCTCGGCCACGGCGGCCGGGCCACCGTCTACGTGAGCACCCAGGTCGCCGATCCAGATGGCCAGCGTTCTCACTGTCCGGCCGGCCAGCCGGCGCTCCACCGTGGACCCGATCCGAACAATTACCTGACGCGTGATCGTGTCCGCCTCGCCGACGCGCACGGCCAGGAGACGACCGGCCGGTAATTCACCTGCTGCCGCCACGACGGTGCCGTAGCGGTCGCCTTTGAGTTCGCCGAACGCTGCCAGCGCGGAGAGTTCGCCGCCGGCCCGCTTGTCTAGCTCGGCCAAAGCGCCATCGAACCTGGGCTCGCCGACTATCGGGACAACGAGCACGTCCGCCGAGACGTCCCACGGCTGATCGCCGACGACGCGCAACTGCATTTTCGGGGCCCTCCGGCACGCGGCTCATCGGGGCGCCGCAGACCCATGGCGTCGGCGCTGACCCGGCGAAGCCGGGGACGGCGTCAACCTGAACGATGAACCTAGTCTAGCCAGTCGCGGCCGAGCCGCCCGGGATGACAGGCGGGGTGGGTCGGCTCGGGCGAGTCCCGGGTGCCACTCGGCTCAGCCGCCGCTGGCCGGGCCGTCTACCAGGTTCGCCAGGGCATCGGCCAGCGCGCCTCTGGCCGTCTCGATCGAGATCCCGTCCGGCATCATCCGCCCCGCCAGTTCGTACATGACCACTTGCAGTACATCGTTACTGGCGGGCAGTAGCGCCTTGGCATCGGCTACGGCCTTGAGCGCAGCGGTAACCTTGACCGTGACCTTGCCCCCGGAGCCAATCATCGTCTGCCATAAGAGACTCAGGGCGTCGTCCATCTGCTTGGTCCGGTTCATCCATTTGGTTAGCGTTGAGACATCGGTCACCTTCGACAGGTTGTCGGCGATCGAAGACGCGTCGGCGATGGCGGCAGAAGCGCCCTTTAGCTTGTCGATGGCCTCCGGGTAGCGGCCCTGAGTCGCGAGGACAAGGGCGTCCGCCGCCGTCGTGTCGTGGGTGTTGATGTCATTGGCCACGCCCACTGCCGTCTGGCTGCCGGCCAGCAGCGACTCCCAGTCGCCTCGCAGCGGCGCAACGGACTCGAGGGCCAGGCAAACGCTGTGGTAACGCTCGATCAGGGGTGAGCTGTTGACCTTACGCAACTGCACTTCCCAGTCCGAACTCCACGAATGGCAGTTCAGACTCTTGTTGAGCTTTGCCGCTGCGGCGTCGATGGCGTTGATGTTGTCGGCGCCAAGAACGCTAGCCTCATTCAGGGCCGGCTCGTTCACCTGTGAAAGGCTTGCCAGAGTCTTGCGCGACATATTGCCGAGGGAGTCGACGTCGTCCTTGAGTCCGGCCAGGTCGCGAACCGCGGCGTCGAGCCTGTCGGAAAGGGCCCTGTCCGCGCCAAACGTCAGCTCAGTCCGGATGCCCGAGGATGGCGCCGGCTGGGTAGCCGCCACGATACCGGCCGACCCGAGCGCAATTCCGGCAGCGAGTGTGAGCCAACCCAAACGGATGAGCCCTCGGCCGACCCATACGCGAACTCGATAAACCAGCTCACGCCCTGCTATTGGGCGCAGCCCCGAGCCGGACGGCGGTCGTGGCGGCAAGCTTGGTGTCGTCATGGTCGCGGCGATGCTACACCGCCGCACCGCCGCGCCGTGGCGGGCGCGGGCCTATCGGCCTGCGGTTGGGCGACGATGGCCGTTGCCGCGCTTGCGCGTGGCGCCTCTGCCGGGTGACCAGCGCGCACCCTCCGACCCGTCGGCACCCGCTTGCGGTCCGACGTTCGGGCGGGGATCGCCTGAGTGACCGGGAGCCTGGCCGATCGAAGACTCAGATGGGGGCGCCAGCCCGGGACGCCCCGACACGGGCGCGGACAGACGCTGGCGTTCCAGCTTGCCGATCAACCATGCATTTCGAACGACTCGGCCGCCCGACCGGCGGATAGTCCCCGACAGCTCGATGTCGTCGGTGACGACCAGGATTCCGGATGTCTCGGGGCGGTACCTCTCTTGGAGCAGGTGAGCGATCAGCTCGTCGGCGGTAGACCGTCCCGAATACCGAACCTCAACACCGGAGGCGACATGACGAGCGACGAGGCCGTGCTCCGGCGAGCCGTCGAGGACGACCGTGATGGCGACGGTTGGCGGGACCACGGAGCGCAGTCGCCCGATCAATGCCGCCGCCGGTAGTGGCGCCGGCGACCGCCGCAGCGCGAACAAGACGTTGGTTCCGTCGACAACCAGGCGCGTGACGCCCTCGAGGACGCGGCGATCGTCAACCATGTGGGCGGATCGGGCTGGTCGGGCGGGTCGGGCTGGTCGGGGCGCAGCCGGTGGGTGTGGAGCCCGCAGGCGTTCGGCCCATCCCGCGCTCTGGCCGCCGGTCAGTTAGCATCCCGTTCATGCTCCTGCTAGTCGATCTCGATGGTGTGGTCTATCGCGGCGCCGAGCCCGTACCGGGCGTTGCCGCCGTTCTCGCTGCCAGGGCGGCCGCCGGCGACGACATCGTGTACGTCACCAACAACGCAATGTGGTATCGCGCCGACTACGTTACCCGCCTGACCAGTATGGGTGCTCCGGTGTCACCAGACCGAATTGTCTCTTCCGCCCGCGCGACCGCCCTCTTCCTGGCCGAAGTTTCGCCCCACCCGGCTTGCGTGCTTGTGGTCGGAGGGCCCGGGCTGGTCCACGAGTTGCGGGATGTCGGCCTCGATGTGATGCCCTCCGCCGACGCCGCCGAGCGCTGGGCCGGGAACGGTCGAGACGCCGCAGCCGCGACCCGGGGCGTCGATACCGTCGTCGTCGGCCTGGACACGGAATTCACTTACGCCCGCCTCGCGGTGGCCGCCGAAGCGGTTCGGGGCGGGGCGCGTTTCATCGCCACGAACCGCGACCCGAGCTACCCGCATGAGCACGGCATGATGCCGGGGGCTGGGGCGGTGGTCGCGGCCATCGTGGCCGCCAGCGGCGTGGAGCCGGTGTCGATCGGCAAGCCCGGGCCGCTCCTGCTGGAAGTTGCCGCCCACGCCGTCGGCAGACCCGTGACCGAGGCGGTGATGATCGGCGACAGCCTGATCACGGACATTCCCGCGGCCGTGGCGGTGGGCGCGCGCTCTGTGTTGATGCTCACCGGCATCAGCACCGCGGCGCAGCTCGCGGCCCTCCCGCCCGACCAGCGCCCGACCGAGGTCGCGGCCAACGCCGACGAATTGGCGGCCGCGCTGGATCGCCTGGCGGGGTAGTGGCAGGGCGGAGTCCGTGGCCGGCTCCGTGGCTCGCTTGGCGCCGATCGCAGAGCCGACCGTGGTCCGCGCGCTTGGCGCCGATCGTGGCGCCGATCGCGGCCGGCTCCGCGCCAAGTAAGGCGGAGTAGATAGCCCGGGCGCATCCTCACCCGATGGATCGAGTTCGTCTCGGCACTACCTTCCGCGCGATCCGCCTGGAGCTCGGACTTCGGCAGCTCGACGTTGCACTTCGCGCCAGCACTTCACAGCAGACCGTATCGCGCGTGGAGCGAGGGAAATTCGGACCCGTTTCTACCGAAGCGCCGGAGGCAGTCGCCGAGGCGATCGAAGCGGATTTGACTATCGGGCTGAGGTGGCGAGGGCCCAAGCTGGCACGCCTGCTCGATCGAAGGCACGCGCAGTTGCAGGATCGGGTGGTGCGGCTGCTCTCGGACGCAGGCTGGGAAATCAGCGTCGAGGAGTCATTCAATCATTTCGGCGAGCGGGGCTCGGTCGACGTCCTGGGGTGGCGGTCGGATTGCCGGGCGCTTCTCATCGTGGAGGTCAAGACCGAGCTGGTCGACCTGCAGGACACTGTTCGCACACTCGACATGAAGGCTCGGGTCGTTCCGATCGTCCTGCGCCGCAGCGGGCGATGGCAACCGGACGCCGTCGCCTCAGTCCTTATCCTCCCGGCCGCCAACGTCCATCGCGCGGCTGTTGCCAGACATGCCGCGTTGCTAGCCGCTGCGCTACCGGCACGTAGCCGCGAAGTGCGCCACTGGATTGCGGCGCCGTCTGGTCCCCTCCGTGGCATCTGGTTTCTCCCTAACACACACCGACTGAGTGCTGTGGGGAGTCGTGAATGCACGCAGCGCGTTTCAAGAAGGACGAAGCGGCTAGTTCCGGTAGTTCCGGCGCGCTGACTCTCTCGAGGGCCAAACGAGCCTGGGCTTAGTAGTGAGCCGTCCCACATAAACCGAAACAGGGTCAAGACTGGGCCCGCAGCGAGCGTCGCGTGCTAGCCCCTAACTTAGCACTCAGCCCATGCGTAGTAGGGAACAGTGGGCCCGCGCTGCGACCGGCCACATGGGCCCGCGCTAGGCCCGGCCATATGCCCCGCGCCCGTTGGCCCGCGCTGCGCCCGGCTATGCCCCGCGCCCGTTGGCCCGCCCCGCGTACACCCGCTGCCCCGCGCCGTGCCACGCTCGCGTTGCGCCCGGCCACATGGGCCGCGCTCTGCGTGCCCCGCGCTGCGCCCGGCCACATGGGCCGCACCACGTGCCCCGCGCTGCGCCCGTTGGCCCGCCCCTCGTACACCCGCTGGCCCGCGCTGCGCCCGGCCACATGGGCCCGCGCTGCGACCGGCCACATACCCCATGCCACGTGCCACGCGCTGCGCCCGGCCACATGGGCCCACGCCGTGCCACGCGCTCGCGCTTGCAGCGTCGCGGTACAATAGAACGAACGTTCGTAACGTCGGACGCCGGCAGTGCAATCGAGGCGATCCTGGGGAAAGTGGGCGGTCTGCCCGCGGCCGGCCGTTTCAGTCCACAGAGTGCCCACAGTCGGTCCACTGCCGACCCATCGATCGGCTCGCGGACCAGAAGCGCAACCGGGCCCGCAACCTAGATATGGTGGTTCGACTCAATGGCATACCACAAGATGTTGTGTTTTGGGGCTTGACGGTGAGGAGGGGCAGGCGTACATTCCGTCGGTCGCACGGCCCGCCGGGTGGGCCCGCAGACAGCCGGGACGGGCCGAGGAAGGACGGGCCGAATCGGCCAGAGTCGAGAATACAGGGAGGATCGAGGTCGCGGCCCTCGCAGCTATGGTGCTGGAGGCGATAGGCCACAACCGATCCGAACCTGAGGCAGGTCACGAAGCGCCGATGGCGGGCCACCACGCACGCACATCGTCACGCCGGACCAGCCGCACGACAGCCCAGCCGCACGCTGCTCAAAGCCGCTCAACGTCGCGCCCCAGCCAGCCCCAGCCACGCCCCCGCCGGCCCGACCCAATCCAATGAACAAGCGTCCCAACACGGAGATACCCAGAGGTGCAGGAAATGACTCCAGCCGCCGCGAGCACGCCCGCAACCGCCCCTGCCTCGTCGACCGACGCCACTGCCTCGACCGCGACCGCCGCCACTGCCTCGACCGCGACCGCCGCCACTGCCTCGTCGACCGCCCCGGCCTCGACCGCCGCCACTGGTGAGGCAGTCGCGCCCATGCTCCCCGACGGCCGCTTCACCGGTATCGGCGCCGCGGGCCTCCACTTCCCGCGCCGCTGGACCACTCCCGGCGTGCACCCGTACGACCAGATCGATTGGGAGATCCGGACCGCCGGCATCGGCAACGAGAAGGGCGTCAGTGTCTTCGAGCAGAAGGACGTCGAAGTTCCCGCGTTTTGGAGCCAGCTGGCAACCAACGTCGTCGTCAGCAAGTACTTCCGCGGTCACCTGGGCACCCCGGAGCGCGAGACCAGCGTCCGCCAGCTGATCGACCGCGTCGTCAACACCATCACCGGCTGGGCCGAAACGCAGCGCTACTTCGCCACGGACGAAGACCTGCGCGCCTTCCAGGCCGAGCTTACCCACCTCCTCGTCCACCAGAAGATGAGCTTCAACTCGCCCGTCTGGTTCAACGTCGGCGTCGAAGAGCATCCCCAGTGCTCGGCCTGCTTCATCAATTCGGTCCAGGACACCATGTCCAGCATCATGGACCTGGCTAAGACCGAGGCCATGCTGTTCAAGTTCGGCTCGGGCGCCGGTAGCAACCTTTCGACCATTCGATCGAGCAAGGAGAAGATGTCGGGCGGTGGCACCGCTTCCGGCCCGGTCAGCTTCATGCGTGGCTACGACGCCTTCGCCGGCGTGGTCAAGTCCGGCGGCAAGACCCGCCGCGCCGCCAAGATGGTGATCCTCGACATCGGCCACCCCGACATCGAGGAGTTCATCAACTGCAAGATCAAGGAAGAGAAGAAGGCCTGGGCCCTGATCGAGGCCGGTTACGACCCCTCCTTCACCGGCGAGGCCTACGGCTCGGTCGCCTTCCAGAACGCCAACCATTCCGTCCGCGTGACGGACGACTACATGCGGGCGGTCGCCGCCGACGGCGTCTGGACGACCCATGCCGTCCGTGGCGGAGCCGCCATGGACACCTACAAGGCCGGCACCCTGTTCCGCGAGATGGCCGAGGCGGCCTGGCTCTGCGGCGACCCCGGCATCCAGTACGACACCACCATCAACGACTGGAACCCGGTCGCCAACTCGGACCGCCAGTACGCGACTAACCCCTGCTCAGAGTTCAGCTTCCTCAACGACACCAGCTGCAACCTGGCCAGCCTCAACCTCATGAAGTTCGTTGGCGCCGACGGCGAGTTCGATGTCGAGGGTTTCCGCTACGCCAGCCGCCTGACCATCACCGCCCAGGAAATCCTGGTCGACAACGCCCACTACCCCACTCCCAAGATCACCGACAACTCGCACCTCTTCCGGCCGCTCGGTCTCGGCTACGCCAACCTGGGCGCGCTGCTGATGAGCCGCGGCCTCGCCTATGACTCGCCCGAGGGTCAGGCCTACGCCGCCGCCATCACCTCGATCATGACCGCCGAGGCTTACCGCCAGAGCGCGATCATCGCCCGCGACCACGGCGGCCCGTTCTCCGAATACGCCAAGAACCGCGAGCCGTTCCTGCGCGTGATCGAGAAGCACCGCGACGCTTCGCACGGCATCCCCCAGAAGCTGGGGCTGCCAAACGACCTGCACCGCGCCGCCCGCGACATCTGGGACGAGACCCTGATCCTGGGCCAGGCCAACGGCTTCCGAAACGCCCAGACCACCCTCCTCGCTCCCACGGGCACAATCGCCTTCATGATGGATTGCGATACCACCGGCGTCGAGCCCGACATCGCCCTCGTCAAGTACAAGAAGCTCGTCGGCGAGGGTTTCCTCAAGATCGTCAACCAGACCGTCCCGGGCGCCCTGCGCAAACTCGGTTACACGCCCGAACAGGTCGACGCCATCATCGCCTACGTCAACGAACGCGAGACCATCGAGGGCGCGCCGGAGCTCAAGCCCGAGCACCTGTCCGTATTCGACTGCGCCTTCAAGCCCATGAACGGCACGCGCTCAATTCACTACTTGGGCCACCTGCGGATGATGTCCGCGGTCCAGCCCTTCCTTTCGGGCGCGATCAGCAAGACCGTCAACATGCCCGAAAACGCCACCCCGGCCGAGATCGAGCAGGTCTACCTCGAGGGCTGGCGCCTCGGCCTAAAGGCGATCGCGATCTACCGCGACAACTCGAAGCGCAGCCAGCCGCTGAACACCGGCAAGAAGACTGAAGAGTCGGCCGCTACGGCAGGCGTCGGCGCGGCCCCGGTCGCCGCCATCGAGCCCAAGGCCTACCGCCACCGCCTCCCGGCCGAGCGCAGGGCGATCACCCACAAGTTCGACATCTCCGGCCACGAGGGCTACATCACCGTTGGCC
>JAYUDR010000208.1:0-4112 GCA_043739665.1 Chloroflexota bacterium | reverse complement strand
GCGGCAGGTAGACGCGGATGATCTCGGCCTTCTTGTTGGCCACGTGGTCGATGAAGCCCGGGTCCTGATGGGTGAAGCCGTTGTGGTCCTGGCGCCAGACCAGCGACGAGAGCACGTAGTTGAGCGAGGCGATCGGGCGACGCCAGGGGATGTCGCGCGTCACCTTGAGCCACTTGGCGTGCTGGTTGAACATCGAGTCGATGATGTGGATGAAGGCTTCGTAGCAGTTGAACATGCCGTGCCGGCCGGTCAGGAGGTAGCCCTCGAGCCAGCCTTCGCACTGATGCTCCGACAGAACCTCCATGACCCGGCCATCGACCGCCAGGTGGTCGCCGGCATCGTCGGCGATGATCTCGGCGTCCCAGGCCTTGCCGGTCACCTCGAAGATCGCCTGGAAGCGGTTTGAGGCCGTCTCGTCAGGCCCGAACATCCGGAAGTTGTCGGTGTTCTTGGCCATGATGTCGCGCACGAACTTGCCGGCCACAGCCGTGGCTTCGGCAGTTGAGCCGCCCGGCTTTGGCACGTCGACTGCGTAGTCGCGGAAGTCCGGCATGATCAGATCGCGCAGCAGGCGGCCGCCGTTGGCATGCGGGTTGGCCCCCATTCGCCGATCGCCCTTCGGCGCGAGGGCGGCAAGCTCGGGGTTGAGAGTGCCCGTTTCGTCGAACAGTTCTTTGGCCTTGTAGCTGCGCATCCAGGTTTCCAGCTGGGCGCGATGAGCCGCGTTGGTGCGAACTTCGGTCAGCGGAACCTGGTGCGAACGCCAGCTGCCCTCGACCTTCTTGCCGTCCACGACCTTGGGGCCGGTCCAGCCCTTGGGCGTCCGAAGGACGATCATCGGCCAGGCCGGACGCATGCCGGCGCCATCGGGGCTGGCGGTTGCCTTGCCCGAACGGGCGGCCTTCTGGATGTCACGGATCTCGTCCAGGACGGTGTCGAGGGTCGCGGCGAGCTGCTGATGTACGAGGGCGGGGTCGTCACCGGTGACGAAGTACGGCTTATAGCCGTATCCGATCATGAGGTCGCGCAGTTCGTGCTCCGGGATCCGGGCCAGGATAGTGGGGTTGGCGATCTTGTAGCCGTTCAGGTGCAGGATCGGCAGGACCGCGCCATCGCCGACCGGGTCGAGGAACTTGTTCGAATGCCAGCCGGTCGCCAGCGGGCCGGTCTCGGCCTCGCCGTCGCCGACGACGCAGCAAACGAGCAGGTCAGGGTTGTCGAATGCCGCGCCGAAGGCATGCGACAGCGAATAGCCGAGCTCGCCGCCCTCGTGGATGGAGCCCGGTGTCTCCGGCGCGACGTGGCTGGGGATGCCGCCCGGGAACGAGAACTGGCGGAACAGCTTGCGCATGCCCTCCTCGTCCTGGGTGATGCTCGGGTAGAACTGGGTGTAGCTGCCCTCGAGGTACGTGTTGGCGACCAGTCCCGGACCGCCGTGCCCGGGGCCGATGATGTAGATAGTGTTTAGATCTCGGGCCTTGATCTGCCGGTTCATATGGGCGTAGATCAGGTTGAGGCCCGGAGTGGTGCCCCAGTGACCGAGCAGCCGCGGCTTGACGTCGGTGGCTTCCAGCGGCCTCCGCAACAGGGCGTTGTCGAGCAGGTAGATCTGGCCGACGCTCAGGTAGTTGGCGGCCCGCCAGTAGGCGTCGATCAGCCGGAGCTCTTCGGCGCTGAGCGGTCCCTTGGCTATCTCTGCGCTGTCAGCCATTGTGCTGTCTCCCTTGTGGGCTCGCTGCTGAGTTGGTCTTGGTTCGCGGGCGTCAATCTTGACCGAGTCCGCGCCGCGTGTCCGCGGGGCGGCGTCGGGGCGGGCGCCGATCCTGGCATGCTCCCGTTCGAGCGTGGCGCAGGTCACCCGTCCAATATCTTCGGGTCCGGCCTGCCCACTACACCTCGAAGCGGTCCCATTCGGTGACCAGCTGCACGGGCTCCGCGAACGCGGCCTGGGCGGCGGCGAGGATGTCGGTGCGGGAGCGGCTCGACAGGACGTGAGTCAGCAGGAGGCGCGTGGCCCCACCCGTCGAAGCGGCCCGCGCCGCGTCACCCGACGTGATGTGATGAGCGCCCGGGACAACCGGCCCGGCCCCGAACGAGGCCTCGCACAGCAGCGTGTCGCCGGGGCGGATCAGCGGGATCAGATCCTCGGCTCGGCTGCAGTCGCCGGAATAGACCAGGCCCGCGGCCGCGCCACTTTGCCCGGCGCCCGCGCCCGCACGCGCGCTCGCGCCATCCGCCACCGCCACCGCGACCCGGAAGGCGTAGCTCTCGTCCGTGTGCGAGACGCGCCGAACTGCCACCTCGAACGGGCCGATGCGGTGCGCTCCCTCGGACAACCGCTCAACATCCAGCGCCTCGGCTGCGAAACCCGCCTGCCCGTCGAGCGCGTCAAGCCGCTCCCCCAGCCCCGTCGGCCCCAGCACCCGCACCCGCCGCGAGGGATCGAATTCCCACTTGAGGTAGTGACGCAACGGCACCAGGTCGATGAAGTGGTCCGGGTGGAGGTGGCTCACCACGATGGCGGTCAGCGTGCTCGGTTCCAGTGTCGATGCCAGGTTGGCGAAGGCGCCCTGGCCCAGGTCGAGCAGCAGGGCTGCGTCACCCTGCCGCACGAGGTATGACGAGGCGGCCGAACCGGCGCGGCTGGTGTAGGCGGGCGCGGCGCCCAGGACGATCAACTCCACGAACCTAGAGTAATGGGCCTGCCAAGAGGCCTGCTGTCGGCTGCGCGACTAGCGGGAGCGGAACCGCTCCGGCAGCACCAGGTCGCCACGGTCCACGGCCCGCTCCAGCGTCAACCGGTCGAAGCCGGCGGCGGCCACGATCTCGCAGGCCTCCTCGATCCCGAACGCGAACGTGTGCGGCATATGCGAGTCCGAGCCGACCGTGACCCGCTGCCCGCCAAGCTCACGGAACCGGGCCACGACCCACGGCCCTGGGTACGTCTCGCCGGTGGGGTGGCGCAGTCCGGACGCGTTGACTTCGAGGGCCGTGCCGCTTGCGGCGAGTGCGACCAGGAGCGGCTCGTACAACTCCGGCGCGGCCGCAAAGTCCGCGGCCTTGAACCACGGCACGAGCCAGCGTTTGCACATATCCATGTGGCCGAGCGTGTCGAACAGCCCGCTCCGAATGGCGAGGGCCACTTCCGCGAAGTACGGCGCCACTACCGCGGCGAGCGTCTTGCCGGACACGAACGACGCGATGCGATCCCGCGCATACGGCCCGTCCGACATGGCGTGGACGGAGCCGATCGAGTAGTCGTATGAGTGCGTCCGCAGGTGCTCGCGGATCTGGTCCTCGTAGCGGCTCTCGTACGTCAGCTCGACACCGAAACGGACCGTGACCTTGCCGGCCCAACGCTCGGCGGCGTCCCGCACCACCTGCTCGCGGCGCTTGTACGAGGTGTACTGATAAGCCGGCGCGCTGGGCATGAAGTCGAGATGGTCGGTGATGGCGATATCGCGGACGCCTCGCTCGGCCGCCTGAGCGCAGTAAAGCTCCAGCGGTACGCCGGAGTCAGGCGAGAGATCGGTGTGGAGGTGGGCGTCGAGCGGAACATCGAACGCCTGGGCGGGCGGCCGCCGGGCGCCGACCTTTGCCGCTTCGGAAACTCCCACTATGCCGAAACCAGGCCGAGTTCGCGGCCGACCTTGCTGAATGCTTCCAGGCAGCGATCGAGCTGTTCGGTCGAATGTTCGGCCGTGACGATCGTTCGAATTCGAGCCCCGTCGAGCGCCACCGTCGGATAGACGACCGGCTGGGCAAAGACACCCTCCTCGAACAATCGGCGGCTGAAGTTGGTGGCCGTGGCCGAGTCGCCCATCATGACAGGCGTGATCGGCGTCTCCGATGCGCCCGTATCGAAGCCGAGGCGGGCCAATTCGCCCTTGAAGTACCGGGTGTTGGTCCAGAGCCGCTCGATCAGTTCGGGTTCCTCCAGCAGGACGTGGATCGCGGCCAGACATGACGCCGCCACAGCCGGCGGATGGGAAGTGGAGAAGAGAAACGGGCGAGCCCGCTGGATCAGCATATCGCGCAGCGCCTGACTGCCGGCAACGTAGCCGCCCAGCACGCCCATCGCCTTGCTCATCGTCCCGACCTGAATGTGGACC
>JAYUDR010000207.1:0-4143 GCA_043739665.1 Chloroflexota bacterium | reverse complement strand
AAATCATCGCCTGGCACGATCCACGGCCGGAACGGCAGGCTGCCTGGCTGGAACGGCAGATCGGCGCGGCGGCCCTTTTCGCCAGGACGGGCCTGCGACCCGATCCCAAGTACACGCTGCCCAAGCTGCTCTGGTTGCGCGAACACAAGGCGGCCGACTTCACGCGCTTGCGCCACTGGGCCGGCGTCGCGGAACTTGTCGCCCTGGACCTTACGGGCCAGCTGGGGACGAACGCATCGTTGGCCTGTCGGACTCTGGCCTTCGACGTGACGCTGCGTGCTTGGGATGCCGAGTTGCTCGCCCTGGCGAGCCTGACGCCAGAGGAGATGCCGACGGTCCTGCCGCTCGGCCAGGCGGTGGGCGGACTGACCGCCGAGGCCGCCACTCGGCTGGGGCTGCCGGCGGGGACGCCCGTGGTAGTTGCGGGCCACGACCACCTGGCCGGAGCCATCGGGGCGGGCGTGACCAAGGTCGGCGACGTGCTCGATTCGATGGGCAGCGCCGAAGCCACGATGCTGGTGACGGCGGCGCCGACTCTTACCGAAGAAGTGCGCCGGAGCGGTTTCTCGACCGGCTGCCACGCCGTGGACGGTCTGGCCTACGTCTCTGGCGGTCTGCAATCGTCCGGGGCTCTGGTGGAGTGGTTCATCGAGACGTTCCTGTCCGGGGCCGCGGGCCCTGCGGTGGGCGACCCGGACCACGCGGGCAGGGGCGTGGGCGAGGCGCTCGGCCTGGGCGAAGCGTCCAGCGGCGACACGGGCAGCGACCGATATACGCGCTTTACCGCCCTTCTCGAGCAGGCCGGGTCCGGGCCGGTGGAGCCGATCATGCTGCCGTATCTGCGGGGCCGGACGGCGCCACACCACGACCCCTCGGCCACTCTCGAGATCGAGGGTTTGCGCGAGACGCATGGCCTGCCGGACCTGGCCGCGGCTGTGGTGGACGGTGCCGCATATCACGTCCGCTGGATGCTCGACGAGCTCGCCCGCATTACGGAAACTCGGCTCGACCGCGTGAAGCTCACCGGCGGCGGATCCCGCAACCGGCGCTGGGTGACCGCCAAAGCGGCATTGGGCCCCGGCCGCCTGGAAGTGGTCCGGACCGCCGAGGCGGCGGCCCTGGGTGCGGCCCTGGTTGCGGGCGTGGCCGGCGGCGTGTACGGGTCCGTGGCGGATGCGCTGACCGATGCCTCGCCCTTCGATCGTGTCACGGCCTCGGCCACAATCCGAGCCCGCTACGACGCCGCGTACCTGGATCGCTGGCTGCCGGCCGTGGTCACGCGACTTCGCCAGAGCGGGATCTAGCCGGGCCGACCCGTCAGGTGCCCGCGGCCCGAGACAGGGCTGGTCCGGCCGACCGGTCGCGTTTACGCTGGTCCTACCGCGCCACTGGAACCCGTCGGCTGTTCAATCGATTGAAGGAGGCAGCATGTCCAGGCCCGTCCATTTCGAAATCACGGCCGACGATCCCGAGAGGGCCGTCCGCTTTTACGAGGCCGCTCTCGGCTGGAAGATCCAGCAGATGGGCGATGTCGATCGGACGCAGGGCGGCATTCCGTACTGGCTGGCTAACACCGGCGAAGGCGACATGGGCATAAACGGGGCGATCAAGGAGCGCGACCCTTCGGGCCAGACGACGATCATCACCGTTGGCGTCGGGGACATAGAGGCCGCGCTCGAATCCATCAGGAAGGCCGGCGGCAGGGCGGACGACCCGATCAACGACATCCCGAACATCGGCCGCTTCACATATGCCTACGACACCGAAGGCAACGCTCTCGGGGTCCTGCAGCCGCTGCCGCGCCAGTAGGCGCCGCCGCCAGTAGGCGCCGCCGCCAGTAGGCGCCGCCGCGCCTCAGTGGAACGCGGCCGACTCCGAGCGAACCAGTTCGACCAGGTTGCCGAGGGCGATGCTCACATCGACGGTATGCAGGCCCCAGCGCTGGTCGCTCGGCGAAACCACCGGCCGCTTGTCGGAGGTGCTGCCGATCCGATCGATCTGGAGCCACGACGCGCCGTCCGATTTGACGCAATTGGCGGCGTACTGGTTCGGGAACGCCACCCAGGGCGTCGAGGCCGCGAAATTCCGCGCCGCCCCGGCCGAGAACTGCCCCAGATCCGAGGTGGGGAAGTAGGGCTGTAGATTGGCCGTCGCACCACCGGGCGCGGCCGGATTGACGCACAGGATCTCAAGTCCGGCCGTACTGCCGCCGAAAGAGCTGATCGCGGTCGCAATTCGGCCGAAGACTGCATCTGCCGGCGGCATTTTGTCGAAGCTCGAATAGGCGACCACGCAGCCGGTCTGGCCCGCCGATGAGCAGGCCGGAATGTTGGCGAAGTCACCGCCGACGGACTTGCCGATCGGGACTCTCACGTTGCCGCCCATGAGCAGCGCCGACACCAGCAGGCGGCGCACCTCGGGTTTGGTGTCGACCTCCGGCCTGAGCAGAGCGGTCAGCATCATTGCGCCCTGGCTGTGGCCGATGAAAACGATGCCCCGGCCGTGGTTGTAGTTGGCCATGTAATTGTGGAATGACGTAGCCACGCTTGCGTACGCGGCGAGGGCCGAGGAGTAGCTGATCTTGCTGGGCGTTGCGATTGCGGCCAGGGTAAGTTGCGGGTACATCGGGGCGTAGACACGACAAACCTGCGAGAAACGGGCGGCCTGGGCGATGGCCACGCCGGTTTCTTCCGGGTCGATGGTCAGGTTGGCGTTGACGCCTTTCTGGCGGCTGACGGTGGGGTAGACGTAGAAGCAGTCGATCGGCGGGTCGGCGGCGGGCCTGGCCGGCTGTGCAGTCTCGACGCCGTTGCTGTCGAACGATGTCGCGGTCAGATCGCGTTGGCACGGGTTCGCGGCCAGTCCGGGCTGGCACAGCCAGACGGTGTCGTCCGGTACGGTTAAGGGCGCAGCTGAAGCGGTCGAACCGGGGGCGGCCGAATCCGGCGCACTCAAACCGGGGGCGGCCGAATCCGGCGCGGTCGGCCAATCAGCCGGGCTGGCGATCTGTACCGACCCTGAGTTCGAGGGCGCAGTGGTTGACAGTGAGGCGCCGCACGCGGTGATCGTCAGGATCGTTGTCAGTGCGAGTAGCAGGCTGAGTCGTCGCATCCGGGCATGGTCGCCCTATGGCCGCAGGATGTCCAACCTTGAGGCCGGGTAGCCCTGCCGAGGGCTTCGTTCGCCAACTCATACCCCCACGCGATGAGCGGGCGGACGAATGGCCGATTCCGGGCCCTGCCGAGGGCTTCGTTCGCCAACTCATACGCCCACGCGATGAGCGGGCGGACGAATGGCCGATTCCGGGCCCTGCCGAGTCGTTCGTTCGCCAACTCATACCCCCACGCGATGAGCGGGCAGCGAAACGTCGGCTCGGGGGAGGGAACAGCTTTTGCCCTCGGCGTAGACTCGGGGCATGAACTGGTTCGGTGATCCCAAGAAGATGCAATTGCCCTCACCCGACAAAGCCCTGCCGGGCCGCGCGGAGGCCATGCCCGTCCCCGCCCGGCACGCCGTCAACGGTGCACCGCTTCGGCCGCCATATCCGGCCGGCAGCGAAATCGCCGAATTCGGCATGGGCTGCTTCTGGGGCGCTGAGCGACTCTTCTGGCAGACGCCCGGAGTTATTTCGACCTCCGTCGGATACGCCGGTGGCTTGACGCCCAACCCGACATACGCCGAGGTGTGCACCGGCCGGACCGGTCATATCGAGGCCGTCCGCGTCGTCTTCGATCCCACGAAGGTCTCGTACGGCGAGCTGTTGAAGGTGTTCTGGGAGGAGCACGACCCGACCCAGGGAATGCGCCAGGGCGGCGACCACGGCACGCAGTACCGCTCCGCGATCCTGACCCACGGCGAGGCCCAACAGCGCGAGGCGGAGGCGTCGCGGGACGTCTTTCAGGAGCGGCTGTCTGCCGCCGGCAAAGGCAAGATCACGGCCGAAATCCGACCCGCCCCGGACTTCTACTTCGCCGAGGAGTACCACCAGCAATACCTGCAAAAGAATCCGGCGGGTTATTGCCCGAACCACGCGACGGGCGTGACTCTGCCGGCCGACTTCTTCAGGTCGGAGGGTGCAGCGCAACGGGCAGCCGACGCGGCGAAGGCCATCGGTCAAGCTCGCTGACGAGCATACCCGGGCCG
>JAYUDR010000206.1:0-24452 GCA_043739665.1 Chloroflexota bacterium | reverse complement strand
CGCGGCGACGGCAGGCGCCGGCGCCCGGCATCCCGCTCACGGCCCATGACGGGTTGCCCGAACGGGGCATGGATCCGGCCGCGGTCCTGGTCGCTCTCCTAGGCAGCGCCAACCTTTCGAGCCGTCGCTGGGTCTATGAGCAGTACGACTCCTCGGTCCAGAGCAACACCGTCGAGTGGCCGGGCCACGGCGCCGCGGTGCTCCGGATCAAGGGCACCAGCAAGGCCCTCGTCGCTACTACCGATGGCAACCAGTCGGTCAGCGCCATCGACCCCTATCTTGGGGCCCAGATGTCGGTGGCCGAGGCAACACGTAACGTCAGCATCACCGGAGCCCGACCGCTGGGCATCACAAACTGCCTCAACTACGGCAACCCGGAGCGGCCGGAGGCCTTCTGGCAGCTCAAGGAAGCGGTCAGGGGATTGGGCGACGCCTGCCGCACGCTCAGCCTGCCCGTTACCGGAGGCAACGTTTCGCTCTATAACGAATACCCGGGCGGAGCCATCGCACCGACTCCCGTGATCGGAGTGGTCGGCCTGCTCGAGGACATCTCTCTGCTGGTCGGGCCGCCCTTCACGACCGAAGGCGATGCCGTCGTCTTCATAGGGCAGACCACGCCGGGCATGGCCGGTTCCGCGTATGCATCTCTGGCCGGCCTCTCCTCGGAGGACTTGCCGCCCAGCCTGGACATGGAGCGCGAGGCGGCTCTGCAGTCGTTCATACGCGAGGCCATCGGCCGCAAGCTCGTGGCCTCGGCTCAGGATGTATCAGGCGGCGGCCTGGCCGTCGCCATCGCCGAATGCTGCATCTGGAGCGGCCTGGGCGCTAAGCTCCGTCTCGGCGTCTTGGGCTCGCCGGCAATCGAGCTGTTCGGCGAGAGCCCTAGTCGCCTGGTCCTGTCGTGCCGCCCGCGCCACGCCGCTGCGATCGAGTTGCTCGCCCGCCAATTCGGCCTTCATTCGGAGATTCTGGGCACGGTCGGCGGCGAGCGGCTGCGCATCGAACTCACGGGGCAGGGCGCGACGGGAGCGGCCGAAGAACGCGGCTCTCGCGTTGCCGACGCGCTCGACGTGTCCCTGACGGACCTGCGTCACGTTTGGGACCACGGCCTGGCTCGCGCCCTCGGCGTGGAGCCGGGGCCGGGACACGGCTCGGAAGCGCCCCAGACTGCTCCTTCAGGCGAGGGAGTCTAGCCGTGTGCGGCATCTTCGGCGCGGTGATGCCCGGCGCAGATGCAGCCGGAATGGCCTCGCTCGGAGTCTTCTCGCTCCAGCACCGTGGTCAGGAATCGGCCGGCATCGCCGTCAGCGACGGCGAGCAGCTGATGCTGTATAAGGATCTGGGCCTCATCGCCCAGGTCCTCGACGAGCGCCGCCTGCCCAGCCTGCGCGGTTCGCTCGCCATCGCCCACTGCCGCTATTCCACGACCGGTTCGACCATCTGGGAGAACGCCCAGCCGACGTTCCGGCTGGGTCGAGGCCGCTCGATCGCGGTCGGCCACAACGGCAACCTCGTCAATACCCGCGAACTGCTCGCGCGTCTGGAGGGCGGCAAGTCGCGATTGGCGGCCACGACAGACACCGAACTGCTGACGGCCCTGCTGGCAGACGACCCTTCCGGCGACACGGTCGAGGCTCTCAGGCGGGTCCTGCCCTTCGTAAAGGGCGCCTACTCGCTGGCTATTCTCGACGAGAAGCACGTCATCGGTGTCCGCGATCCGTTCGGTTTCCGACCTCTGGTCCTGGGTCGGCTGGATCCGGCTGAGGATGATCCAGAGGGGACTCATTCGGGCGGCTGGCTCTTGAGCTCCGAATCGGCAGCCATCGAGGTGGCCGGGGGCACCGTCGTCCGAGATGTCGAGCCCGGCGAGATCGTCATCCTCGAAGAGGGCAAGGAGCCGGTCTCGGTCAGGTTCGCCGAGGGCCACGAGAGGCTGTGCGTCTTCGAGCTGATCTACTTCGCTCGGCCCGACTCATACATGATGGGCCGCAACCTCTACGAATCGCGTCGCCGGATGGGCCTGGCGCTTGCAGCCGAGGCGCCCGTCGAGGCAGATATCGTGATGCCGGTGCCGGACACCGGGGCACCCGCGGCCGCCGGCTATGCCGAGGGCTCGGGGCTGCCATATCGCGAAGGCATGGTCCGCAACCGCTATTCGGGCCGCACCTTCATTCAGCCCTCCCAGGGCATGCGCCAGCGTGGCGTCACCGTCAAACTGAGTCCGCTGCGCGAGGTCGTAGCCGGCAAACGGCTGGTCGTCGTCGACGATTCGATCGTCCGTGGAACGACCACCCGCCAGATCGTGGCCCTGCTTCGGAAGGCCGGCGCAACTGAGATTCACCTCCGCATCAGTTCGCCGCCAATCCACCATCCGTGCTTCTACGGCATCGACACCCAGATCGAGACAGAACTGATCGCGTCCACCCATTCGGTCGAGGAGATCCGCGAGTTCCTCGGTGCCGACTCGCTCAGCTATCTCTCGATTGCGGGCGTTTTGCAGGGCCTGGATCTGCCATATGACCGGTTCTGCTTCGCCTGTTTTGACGGGCAGTATCCGGTTCCGGTCCCGTACGACACGGCCCGCCACAAGTTTGTGCTGGAGGACGCCGACGGAGAGCCAATGTCGCTGGGCGAGGCCGGGGCCATCGCCCGAAGCAAGTTGCATGAGTAAGGGCCGAGGCGTCAGCGGCGCGGCACCGGGAGCCAAGCACGGTGGCGCCTGGGAGGCGTACCGCAGCTCCGGTGTCGACATAGATGCCGGTGAGCGAGCCGTCGAATTGATGCGGGCCTCGGTGGCGGCGACGCGCCGACCGGAGGTCATCGGTGGGCTGGGCGGATTCGCTTCCGCGATGGCCCTGCCGCCGGGCATGCGCGAGCCGGTTCTCGTCAGCTCTACAGATGGCGTGGGCACAAAGACGGCAATCGCCATGGCCATGGGCCGCTACGACACGATCGGCCATGATCTCGTGGCCATGTGCGCCGACGACCTCGTCTGCGCCGGAGCTGAGCCGCTCTTCTTCCTGGACTACATTGCTGTGGGCCGCGTATTCCCGGAGCGGGTGGCCGAGCTTGTCGGTTCCATTGCCGAGGGCTGCAGCCTGGCCGGCTGTTCGCTCATAGGCGGCGAAACGGCCGAACACCCGGGGCTTATGAAGCCCGACGAATTCGACCTGGCCGGCTTCTGCGTCGGTGTCGTCGAGCGCGACCGATTGCTCGACGGGACGGCGGCCCGCGCCGGGGACGCGCTGATCGGCATCGCCTCCAGCGGTCTGCACAGCAACGGCTTCTCGCTCGTGCGACGGATCGTGGCCGAGGCGGAGGTGCCGCTTGGCGAGGGCTATGCCGAGTTAGTCGGCCGGATACTGGGGCCGGCAACGCGGCCCGAACCGGAGACGCTGACGCTCAGCCTGGGTGAGGTGCTGCTGACGCCGACTCGCATCTACGCCAAGGCGATCCTGGCCCTGAGGCGCCGGCTGGACTCGGCAGGTTCGGAGTTACGCGGCGTCTCACACATAACGGGCGGTGGGCTGCCCGGCAACGTCCCGCGCGTGCTTCCGGAAGGATTGGCGGCCCGCGTCAATCCGGCGGCGTGGCCGATGCCGTCGATCATGCGGCTCATCGGGGCCCTCGGCAGCCTGTCCGAGGCGGAACTTCGGTCAACGTTCAACGGCGGGCTGGGCATGGTCGCTGTGGTTCCGTCTGACGCCGTCGAGAAGGCTCTTTCGAGCCTGTCGGAGGACGGCCTGCCGGCCTGGCCCATCGGCTTGGTCGTGGCAGTCGATGCGTCGGCGGCGAGGTATTCGGAAATCTAGCGAGGAGTGGCGTGTCACATAGAATCGCGGTTGGAGTTTCGGGTTTCGGCAGCAACCTGCGGGTACTGCAGGCCGTTGCCCAGCGGGGCGCTCTGGACGCCGAGATCGCCCTCGTTTTCGCCGACCGCGATTGCGCCGCCATCGAGTGGGCAATGGAGCAGGGGATAGGCGCCCTGGTCGTGCCCGTTCCCAAGCTCAGCGAGGTGGAGGAGCGGGCGTCGGCCGACGATGTCCTGGCCGAATCGCTGGCCGCGGTCGGGCCGGAGCTGATAGTGCTGGCCGGCTACATGCGTGTCTTCGGCCCCCAGGCGCTTGCCCGCGTGACCTGCCCGATCATCAATGTCCACCCGGCCCTACTGCCGGCCTTTCCGGGCGCGCACGCCGTCCGAGACGCGCTTGGGGCCGGCGTCAAGGTCACGGGCGTCACGGTCCATTTCGTCGACGATTCGCTCGACGGCGGCCCCATCATCCTCCAGGACTCGGTAACTATCCTGCCCGGAGATACCGAGGAGGCGCTCTTCGAGCGGATCCACGCGGTCGAACACCGGCTTCTGCCGCGCGCGGTAGGGCTAGCACTGGCGGGTGCGCTCTCGATCGGGCCGGATGGCCGAACCGTCCTCATCGACGCCTCCAAGGCGGCCGAAAGATTGCCGGTGCCGAAGAGGGCGCTCCTGTCGGTCTCCGACAAAACAGGACTGGCCGAGTTCGGGGCCGGACTGGTTCGGCTCGGCTTCGAGCTTGTTTCGACCGGTGGCACGGCGAAAGCGCTGAGGGCCGTCGGTCTCCCGGTCACAGACGTAGCCGCGGTCACTGGATTTCCGGAGATGCTGGACGGACGCGTCAAAACGCTCCATCCGCGAGTCCACGCCGGGATTCTGGCCGATCGACGGCTGAGCTCCCACCGTGAGCAGCTGGTCGCGGCCGCGATCGATCCGTTCCAGCTCGTCGTCGTGAATCTGTATCCCTTCGCCGCGGCGGCCGAGAAGCCGGGCATTTCATTCGATGCCCTGGTCGAGGAGATCGACATCGGCGGGCCATCGATGGTTCGGGCGGCGGCCAAGAACCACGCCTCGGTAGCCATCGTGACTTCGCCGGATCGGTATGACGCGGTGCTCGCGGAGCTGCAGACGACCGGTGGGGTGGGGGAAGGGCTGCGCTCGGCCCTGGCCGTGGAGGCGTTCCGGCATACCGCTGCCTACGATGCCCGCATCGCGGCCGAACTGCCCGGCCGAATGGCCGCGGCCGGTGTAGCGCTCCCCGACGAGCCGGGCATGCCGGGATCGGCGGACCCGTACCCACCGACGCTGGTCGTGGCCTTGGAGAAGGTTGAGACGCTGCGCTACGGCGAGAATCCGCACCAGCAAGCGGCCCGCTACCGCCGACCCGGAATGGGCAAATGGGCTGGGCCGTTCGCCCTCGGCGGCACGATCCTGCAGGGCAAAGCCCTCAGTTACAACAACGTTCTGGACGCGTCTGGCGCCGACGCCATTGCCCGTCAGCTGCGCGGCCCTGCCTGCGTCGTCGTCAAGCACACCAACCCGTGCGGCGCCGCTGAACGCGCGATCCTGACCGAAGCGTGGCAGGCGGCGCTGGCCGGCGATCCCGTCTCCGCTTACGGCGGCGTCGTTGCCCTGACCCGCGAGGTGGACGCCGCGACAGCCGACGGACTCGCCTCCATCTTCCTGGAAGTGATAGTGGCGCCGTCCTATTCGCCTGAGGCGCTGGCGATCCTGGCCCGCAAGACGAATCTACGTCTGCTGGAGGACCCAATCCTTGGGAGCGCGGAGGCCGCGCCCGCCCCGGATCCGCTCGGATCCATTCGCGTGGCCGGCGGCGGCGTGCTGGTCACGGCCGCGGACGTCCTCCCGGACAACCCCGCCACTTGGAGGTTGGCCACTTCGCGGGCCCCATCGGAGCCAGAGCTGGGCGACCTGGATCTGGCCTGGCGGTTGTGCCGCGGCGTGGTTTCCAATGCCATTGTCCTGGTCAAGGACGGCATGCAAATTGGCCTGGGTTCGGGTCAGACGAGCCGAGTCGATGCCGCCCGCCAGGCCGTGGCCAAGGCGATTGCCTTCCACGGCGCGGATGCGGTCCGGGGCGCCGCGTGTGGATCGGACGCGTTCTACCCGTTCGCGGACGCGGTCCAGGTATGTCTGGACGCGGGCGTGACAGCGTTTGCCCAGCCGGGCGGCTCGATGCGCGACGGGGAGGTCCTCGCGGCAGCGGAGGCCGCTGGCGCCGCGATGCTGATCACCGGCGTGCGCCACTTCCGCCACTAGGCGGCAGGAGGAGTGCACGCAACGTGCAGTCGGGTGGGAGTGAGCGCAGGACCGCCGCCGACCTCCGTTCCTGGTCAATGTCGCCCCGGGCGACACTAAGTGGCTGGCAGAGGGTGAAGACGAGCGTTCCTGATCCATTGTTTGACGTTAACGGCTAACACTGCGGCCCGGAATGGCGGATCCAAGGCCGAAATCGCGCCCAATCGGGCCCGCCGCCTGGTTAGCGTCGCCCCGGGCGTCATTGAGGGGAAACTTCACGCGCCGACGCCGGCCGACGCCGGCTCCGACGCCAGGCCGACGTCACGCGCCGCCCCCGGGAACGTCGCCCCCCGGGAACGTCGCCCCCCGGGAACGCCCCCCGGGAACGTCGCCCCCCGGGACGCCGCCCCCCGGGAACGCCGCCGGGGGAGCTCCCCCGCTCCGGATCGGCCGCCACTCGAACCTCCTGATACTATCGGTGGCCATGAGCCCTGCCGATCGCTACTACATCACGACCGCCATCGCCTACGCGAATAACAGGCCCGGCCTTCACACGCTGTATGAGGTGATTGGGGCCGACGTGATCGCGCGCTGGCATCGGATGAAGGGCGACGAGACTCGCTTTCTGACCGGCACGGACGAACATTCGGTCAACATCGCCCAGAAGGCTTCCGAGCTGGGCAAGTCGACCAGGGATTTCGTCGACCAGAACGTGGCTTTATTCCAGGCGGCCGAGGATGCGCTTCTCATCAGCCCCGACCGGTTCATCCGCACGACCGACCCGGACCACATTCGCGCTGCCCAGGAGATGGTTCGCCGGGCCTACGCCAACGGCGACATCTACGTGGGCTCCTATAAGGGCTGGTATTGCCCGGCCGAGGGCTTCAAGGCTGCTTCTGACGTTGTCAAAGATGCCGAAGGCGCGCGCTGCCCGAACCACCCCACAATTGAGTTGCAGTGGCTGTCCGAGCAGAACTGGTTCTTCCGGCTGTCGGCCTACCAGGAGCGTCTGGAGCGCCACTTCGAGGACCATCCCGACTTCGCCCGGCCGGACTACCGGCGCAACGAGATGCTGGGCTTCATTCGCGGCGGCCTCGAGGACTTCTCGATCAGCCGGTCAGGCGCGGAATGGGGCATTCCGTTCCCGATCATGCCGGATGGTTCTTCGTCGCAGCGGCCGGACGGCAGCTGGGACCCGGCGGCGGGCACCATATACGTCTGGTACGACGCCCTGATCAACTACGTGACCGGCGCCGGCTTCCCGGACGATCACGCCGCCTTCGAGAAGTGGTGGCCGGCCGACCTGCACGTCATCGGCAAGGACATCGCTCGTTTCCACACGGTCTACTGGCCGGCGATGCTCTGGAGCGCCGGTCTCGAGGCGCCGCACCACGTCTGGATCCACGGCTTCCTCCTCGCTCAGGGCGAGCGAATGAGCAAGAGTCTGGGCAACTTCCTCGATCCCCTGGACGTGGTCCGGACGCTGGGCGCTGACGGGGCGCGCTATGTGACGCTGCGAGAAGTTCCATTCGACCGAGACGCCGACGTCTCCTGGGACTCGTTTGTCCGCCGCTACAACTCCGACCTGGCGAACAACTTCGGCAACTTGCTGAACCGAACGGTCTCGATGGTAAACCGCTATCTCGACGGCGACCGGCCCGCCCCGAGTCACGGCAGCCTTCAGGCACGGTGGGCGGACGTGTTGCCCGCCTACCAGGCAAAGGTCGAGGCGTGCCAGCTGAGCGACGCCCTCGCGGAGCTGTGGGACTTCGTCGACGCGGCGAATCGCGAGGTCGATCTCCAGCAGCCCTGGGCTCTCGCCAAGGAAGCGAAGGCTGGCGTCGAAGGCAAAGCGGAACGCCTGGCCCTCGTCCTGGGCGATTTGATCGAGGCCTGCCGGCTCATGGGTCTTGCCGTGGCGCCCTTCATGCCCACCGCCGCACCGAAGATCCTGGCCCAACTCGGGTACGAGTACACGCCCGGTGCGGACGGTAATGGCGGGTCCGCAATACTGCCGTTGCTCGAGTGGGGAGCCGGGTTCGTGGCCGGTGGCCGCGTGGCTGCCGCTCAGCCACTCTTCCCGCGGCTCGAGACCGACGCTTCTACGCCGGCCACGACGCTGGCCGCCGACTAGGCCGGCTGGTTCTCCGCGCCGCCTCGGCCCACGCCCATGCGCCTCATCGATAGCCACGCCCACCTCCAGGCGGACGCGTTTGCCGCGGACCTTCCCGCCGTGCTGGCCGCGGCCCGCGAGGCCGGTGTGGAGCGAATCCTCGTCCCTGGCTGGGACGCGGGCTCCTCGGCCGCGGCTGTTAGCCTCGCGCGGGAGTGGGGCATAGACGCGGCCGTTGGCGTGCACCCGCATGACGCCGGCCTCGTGACCGACGCCGATTGGGCCGCGGTCATGGAGCTGGCCTGCCAGGCCGAGGTCGTCGCCATCGGCGAGACGGGCCTTGACTTCGACCGGCTGCACTCCCCACGAGAGGCGCAACTCGCTAACCTGCGGCGCCACCTGCGCCTTGCCCTGGACGCGGGCAAGCCGGTCATCCTGCATTGCCGATCCTCGGCCGGGCAGCGCGACGCGCAGGACGCCCTGATCGCCGAACTGCGCACTGCCGGTTTCGGGGGAGCGGCCGCACGGGCCGTGTTCGGCCAGAGCCCGCCCGCGGTCCTGCACTCGTTCTCCGGCCCGCTTGACTACGCCGTGGCCGCGTTGGAGATGGGCATCGCCATCGCCTTCGGTGGGCTTGTGTTCCGCACGGGCGAAGAAGCGTCCGCAGAGGTCGTCAGGCTCGTTCCAGACGAGCGGCTCCTGACCGAGACGGACGCCCCATACCTCGCGCCGCCGGGTGTGCCGCGCGGCTCCGTTCCAGGTTTCTCCGGCCGCCGCAACTCGCCGCAGTGGGTCGGAATCACGGTGGAGTGGCTCGCGCAGCACCGCGGCCAGACGCCGGATACGATTGGCGCGGGCCTCGTCGCGGCCTACGACGCGACATTCCTGCGCCGGGCCGCGCACCCGAGGAGACGACCATGACGGACCGGAGCTTCCAGCGCGCCAACGACGAATCGCGAGTGCGGCTCGCACTCCTCGTCGAGACGCTCACCCCGACCCAGCTGCAGGTCGATCTGGGAGAAGGCTGGACCGTGGCGTCGGCCCTTGCCCACACCGGCTTCTGGGATCGCTGGCAGGCCTCGCGCTGGACGGAGATGCTGGTGGCCGGTCGCTGGACCGCAGACGATTCATCGATAATTGCCGCCGAGCATCTGGCCAACGATGCCCTCCACCCCTATTGGGCCGGCATCGACACTCCGGACATCCCGGCCCTGGCGCTTGATTCGGCGACGCGGCTGGACGCGCTCATTGCCGGTGCTCCCGACGCCCTCGTCGATGCGTTGGAAGGCACGCCGAGCGCCTATCTCCTGCACCGGCATCGCCATCGCGGTGACCATCTCGATCAAATTGAGCGGGCCATTTTGGCCGCAGAGTCGGCCGGGGATTTCGCCCCGCTGTCGGTGGATCGCA
Source organism: Chloroflexota bacterium (assembly GCA_043739665.1). GTDB lineage: Bacteria > Chloroflexota > Limnocylindria > Limnocylindrales > CSP1-4 > Fen-1039. The sequence continues at coordinate 14,859 of JAYUDR010000206.1, read as the reverse complement.
CGTTCATCGAGCGCAACGCCGAGAGTCGGCGGCGCCTGGCCGACCTGGTCGGTCGCCTCACACCTGGCGACATGGCCCGCCCCACCGAGCCGACCGAAGAAGGCAGCTGGAATGTGGCCCAGGTGCTCGGGCACCTCGCCTTTTGGGATCGGTCGATGGAGGCGCGCTGGCGTCTGGCGAAGGAGGCCGCTGGAGACGGGGGCACCTGCGAGCCCGCCAGCATTCCGGGCGGCGTGGCAGACGCAATCAATCTTCTGCTGGCGACGCTGCTCGGCGCCTGGACCGGGCAGATCGGCGTCGACGTCGGGGCCCAGGCGCTGGCCGCGGCCGAGTCGCTCGACGCCCTTCTGGTGGAGTTGGTCGACATGCTACCGGCCGGTCTGACGACCGAGAAGCCCCACCTGGTCAACCGCTGGACGCACCGCCAAGGCCATCTCGCGGCCGTCGAGGCGGCCATCGGTGGCTTAATGTCCGCCGACAGGCCGGTCGATGTTTAGTCCCTGGGCCGTTGTGCCGCTCCGCCCCAACGCTGCGTCCATGGTCGTCGCCGGCGGGAAAGGCTGGGCTTGCCGTTGGCGGCCAACCGCTGCGGCACCGGACGGTAGCCGGTTCTCTGGTGCGACGCCGCCCGCGCTTGACAGGCCGAATGGCCGTGGTTAGGCTGTTAGCACTCTCAATGGTAGAGTGCTAATCGGACGGTCAGGCATCGCCGCCGCAATGGCGCGGGCCACGCGCCTTAGCCGTGACGGCACTCAGATAAGAGCGTTTGCGCCGGTCTACCGGTGTCGAACACCACATCCAGGAGTATCGACGGCAGGCACCCGCCCGCCGCCCTCAGGAGGAACTGCGCGTTGGCAAGTGCCACTGTTAGCAGCAAGAAGCTCAAGCCCCTTGGCGACCGCGTCGTCATCCAGCCGACTCCCCGCGAGGAAGTCACCAAGAGTGGAATCGTCCTGCCGGACACGGCCAAGGAGAAGCCGCAAGAGGGAACTATCCTGTCGGTTGGCCCCGGCAAGACCCTCGATGACGGCACCCGCGAGAAGATGGACGTCAAGAAGGGCGACCGGGTTCTCTATTCGAAGTACGCCGGCACTGATTTCAAGGTCGATGGCGAGGAACTCCTCATCGTCAGCCAGAAGGACATCCTGGCGATCGTCGAGATCTAGGTCGAGCCTGACTCGGATTCAGATCGGCCTCGCGCAAGATCCGCGGGCCGTAGGTAGCGGAGGATTAACCACTTGGCTAAGCAGCTCGTTTTTGACGAGACAGCTCGTCGATCCCTCAAGCGTGGCGTCGATCGCCTCGCCGAGGCCGTCAAGGTCACGATCGGCCCCAAGGGTCGGAACGTCGTCCTGGACAAGAAGTTCGGTGCGCCGACTATCACCAACGATGGCGTGACCATCGCCCGCGACATTGAACTCGAAGATCCCTTCGAGAACATGGGCGCGCAGCTCCTCAAGGAAGTCGCGACCAAGACCGACGATGTGGCCGGGGACGGTACCACGACCGCCGTGGTCCTTGGCCAGGCGATGATCAACGAGGGCATCCGCAACGTCACCGCCGGTGCGAACCCGATGCTGATCCGCATCGGCATCGAGAAGGCCGTTGAGGCCGTCGTCGCGGAGATCAAGAAGCAGTCCCGCCCGATCGACTCGCGCGAGGAAATCGCGGCCATCGCCACGATCTCGGCCGCCGATCCGGAAGTCGGCGACATCATTGCCGAGGTCATGGACAAGGTCGGCAAGGATGGCGTCGTCACGGTCGAGGAAGGCCAGTCTCTCGGTCTCGAGAAGGAATACACCGAGGGCATGCAGTTCGACCGGGGCTACATCTCGGCCTACTTCGTGACCAATCCGGACCGCATGGAAACCGTTCTCGACAACCCCAAGATCCTGATCACAGACCGGAAGATTTCGGCCGTTGCCGACATGCTGCCGGCGCTCGAGAAGGCCGTTTCGATCGGCCGTCCGGTCCTGATCATCGCCGAGGACGTCGATGGCGAGGCTTTGGCCACGCTGGTCGTGAACAAGCTCCGCGGCACTGTGCAGGTCCTGGCCGTCAAGGCCCCGGGCTTTGGCGATCGCCGCAAGGAGATGCTTCGCGACATCGCCGTTCTGACCGGCGGCACCGTGATCAGCGAGGAGATCGGCCGCAAGCTCGACTCCGTCACGGTTGAGGACCTGGGCGAGGCCCGTCGTGTCGTCGCGACCAAGGACGACACTACAATCGTTGACGGCGCCGGTGCGCCTGAGGCGGTCAAGGCCCGCATCGCGCAGATCCGTGCCCAGGTCGAGGACACCACCTCCGACTACGATCGTGAGAAGCTCCAGGAGCGCCTCGCCAAGCTCGCCGGCGGCGTTGCCGTCATCAAAGTGGGCGCGGCTACCGAGGTCGAGCTCAAGGAGAAGAAGCACCGCATTGAGGACGCTCTGTCCACCGTGCGGGCCGGCATCGAAGAAGGCATGGTCGCCGGTGGCGGCGCAACCCTCCTCCACTGCCAGTCCGTTCTGGACAAGCTCAAGCTGACCGATCCCGACTCCCAGGTCGGCGTCGACATCGTTCGCCGAGCTCTCGAGTACCCGATCCGCCAGATCGCCGACAACGCGGGCGCACATGGCGAAGTCGTGGTCGAGCAGGTTCGTGGCATGAAGGTCGGCTTCGGCTACGACGCCCTCAAGGGCGAATATGGTGACATGTTCGTAAAGGGCATCGTGGACGCCGCCAAGGTGACCCGCTCGGCCCTTGAGAATGCGGCCTCGATCGCCAAGATGGTCCTGACGACCGAGACCCTGATCACCGACATCCCCGAGAAGAAGGAATCTGCCGGCGGTGGCCATGGCCACGGCGGGGAGATGGACTTCTAGCACCTGGGCCGCCAGGCTCGCCTGGTGTACGGTCGGCCGCCGCATTCCGTCGGCTCGGCCATATGTGGTCTTGGCAATTGCAAACGAGGCCTCGGACGAAAGTCCGAGGCCTCGTTGTTTGCAGGGTGAGACAAATGCTTACTTGTCGGGTAAGAGTTTGACAATTCAACTAGCTGCGGTCGATTGTGAGGCAGGAATTTATCCCCACAGAGGAGGTTCGCACCTTGCTTCGCGTTCCAAAGCCAGCCTTGTCCATCCTCGCCGGACTCGTCGTAGTCATTGCTAGTGCGTGCAGCAGCACCGCCGCCACCGCGGGAGCGGGCGGGACCAGCGGCCCGGCGGGCGGCTCGATGGCCCCGGCCGTCGCGTCAGCCGCCGTCGCGTCAGCCGCCGTCAATCCCAACGACCCAAGCTCGATCATCACCCAGGTGCTTTCGAGCGGTCAGGGCACCACGTCGTTCCACATCAAGATCGAGGTCACCGGTACGATCAAGGCCGCCGCGCTCAAGAGTGCAGCCGGCAGTGCCGGGGCTTCTCTAACAAGCGACCTTAAGCTCGACGGCACGTCACTCGAGGGCGATGTCGACGTGGCCAACCAGGCCGCCCATCTTGCTCTAACCGTGGCGCCAATCGCAATGTTGGGCAGCGTCCCATTGGCCGGCGACGTGATCTTGAAGGACTCAGTTCTGTACTACAAGATGAGCCCCTTCTTGCCCAAGTACGCCAAGTCACCTCTCGGCGACCTAGCATCCGGTTTGCCTGTAACTCTCCCGTCCGCTGGCCCATCGGCACTTGTAGGGATGGCTGATCAGATCACGCAGCTGCGCCAGCAGCTAGATGCTGCCGGGGTCAAGGCCACGCTCGTCGGCGTGGAGCAGATAGGCGGCAAGGACGCCTATCACATCACCATTTCCGTGCCGCTCGACAAGATCAACACAGAGATCGCCGCGGCCGCTGCCAGTGAGGCTCCCGGGATGAAGATCGACTCCGCGTCGGTCGACGTCTGGACTTACAAGGACTCCTATCAGCTTGCCAAAATCCAGATTGCCGGTGCGTCGTCGTCCTTAGGCAGCCTGGGCATGACGATCACCATCACCAATTACGGTGCCCCGGTTACCGTTACGGCTCCGGCCGCGAGCGAGATCCAGGCCGCCACGCCGTAGCACGTGCGCTCCGGCCGCCGTAGCGACATTCTGGGAACCCCGGGCCAGCTTGGCCCGGGGTTTCTTCTGACTTCAAGCCGACCGCGTAGGGCTGGGAGCGCTCGGTGGCGATGCCGCCAGCGGGATCTCACAATCACTCTGACACTGACCAAGTACCACCAGCCAGTGACGATCAAAGGCACCGGCCGACAGCGAGATCCAGGCCGGCCAGTAGACCAGTTCTGTCCTCCAAATGATTCTCAAAGCACGGGATACACACCCGGGGCTTCGACTTAAGCGGCACGTTGGGGGCTTTCAGGTCGTGGGGCCGCCGGCCCGCTACACTGCCACCCTAACCGCCGTCAGCGGCAGTGCTCTGCACTGGCTATCTAGAGTTTTCCGCCTTGGGCCGGTTACTCGTTGGAGGATTCGCGTGTTTGGTCGGAAGTCACTTGCTACAACAGCCGCCGGCTTGCTCGCCGTGGTGGCGCTCGTTGCCGGTTGCTCGTCGACGCCCTTGACTGACGCCCGCAAGATCCTGGGCAACGCCAAGACCAATGTCGATGCCCTGCAGTCGGTGCACTTCCAGATCGAGGCCGCAGGCCAGTTCATGTTTGGCTACCCCGTTGTCACGCCGGCGCCGACGATCGAGCCCACAGCCGTGGCAACGATCGAATCCTCGGCCAGCCCAGTGGCCTCTGGCAGCTCCGCGGCCCCGTCCGGCTCGGCTGCAGCCAGCGCCCCGGCGGCGAGCAGCGGCTCGGCCAAGCCAAGTGCCTCGGCCACACCAACACCAACCCCAACACCAACCACAACGCCAACCCCAACGCCAACCCCAACGCCCACGCCCGCGCCGTCTCCGACTGCGTCGGTTTCACCGACTCCCACCCCCACGCCGGTCTACACGTCGATGCCCATTGCTCTGGCAGGAACCAAAGCGGAGGGCGACATGGACCTGGCCAACAAAACCGCCCATGTGACCGGCGGGCTGCCCGGCGTGCCGGGACTGTCGGGTGAGTTGATAGTGATCAGTCCCTACGCCTACTTCCGATCATATGGCGGAACGAAGTACTCCTCGACGGACGACTCGACTCTGGGCGTCATGAACCCAGCCCTCTCGAGCGCCCCCAGCCCAGCATGGCTCATCGGGCAAATCGTGACCATCGCCAATAACCCCGCCCTGTCGCCAGTGCTGGTAGGTACCGAGTCGGAGGCGAGCGGCTCCACCTATCACATTCGTGTCGAGGTGACCAAGGAAGTGGCCCAGGCTTCGCTCAACAGTGCGGGCCAGGCCTTTGGCAACGGCAAGCTTGACCTGTGGATCACTCAGGACAGCTTCCAGCTCGAGCGTCTCGAATTCTCGAGCGCTGATCCGTCCTCCGGGGTTGCCGTCTTCCGGGTCGTCTTGTCGAACTGGAACAAGGTGTCGGCCATCCTGGCTCCTGATCCGATTAACCTTGAGATCCCAGCGGCGCCATCGAGCGGGGCATAGGACGCGATCCGACCCCTATAACCCGGAGTAAATTCGCCGCCCATACAATTCCCAGGTGAGCGGACTACCAAGCGGCGGGCGACAGGCCCACACCAAGATCTCGCGCCCCGAGGATTCACATGAGTCCGAGGACAGCCTGTGGAGCAGCCCCACGTCGGACGGCCCCGCGACCGGCGGCCCGGCGCCCCTCCCGGCCGAGCCGCCCCTCCCGGACGAGCCGCCGTTCGCGCAAGGGGACCCGCCCCTCCCGGACGAGGCCCCGCCCGAGGCGTTCGATGGGCCCCGCCTCGAGGCCTATGAGCCGTCTCCGTTCGAGCCCGAGCCGGTGGCTCTGGCCGAGCGCCAGGCGGCCGCCGATGCCCTGGCCGAGCGCATTCTGGCCCGTCTCAATCCGGAGCAACAGCGGGCAATCACCACGACAGAAGGGCCCGTCCTGATCCTGGCCGGTGCCGGCAGCGGCAAGACGCGGGTACTTGCTCATCGCGTGGCCTACCTCGTCGGCGTTCGGGGTGTGAAGCCGTGGCAGATCCTCGCCGTCACCTTCACCAACAAGGCCGCGGCTGAGTTGCGAGCCCGCATCACCGGCCTCGTCGGCGAGGAGGCCGGCCGCGAAGTGGCGATGGGCACCTTCCATGCCATGTGCGCCCGTGTCCTGCGTCGTGACGGTGCGGCCATCGGCCTGGACCCGCATTTCGTGGTCTACGACTCGGCCGATCAGCAGGCCCTGATGAAGCAGATTCTCAAGGACGAGGACCTGCCGATCACGGGCGAATACAAGCCCGCCTCCATCCTTGGCTCGGTCTCACGGGCCAAGAACGAGATGCTCGACGCGGACTTCCTGGCCGCCAACGCCCACACCCATCGTGAGCGCGAGATCGCCCGGCTGTTCCGTCGATACCAGACCCGACTTCGAGCAGCGAAGGCATTGGACTTCGACGACCTGCTGCTCGAGGCGGTGCGGCTGTTCCAGGACGCGCCGGCGGTGTTGGAGCGCTACCAGAGCCGCTGGCGCTATCTCCATGTGGACGAGTATCAGGACACGAATCGGCCGCAGTACCTGTGGGTCAAGGGCCTCGCCGCCGCCCACCACAACCTGTGTGTCGTCGGCGACGACGATCAGTCGATCTACTCGTGGCGCGGCGCGGACATTCGAAACATCCTGGACTTCGAGGGCGACTACCCGGCCGCGGTGGTCGTCAAGCTCGAGCAGAACTACCGCTCCACCCAGCTGATCCTCGATGCCGCGCACGCCGTGGTTACCCACAACTCCTCGCGCAAGGACAAGAAGCTCTGGACCGACAACTCCGGGGGGAGCAAGATCCAGCGCTTCGAGGCCTACAACGAAGAGGAGGAGGCCGAGTGGATCGCGCGCCAAATCGAGGAGCTGACGGGCGGCAGAAGCTCGATCCTGACCAGACGGGCCGACGAAGAAGCCGAGCATTGGGAGCGCGGCGATATCGCGGTCATGTATCGGACCAACGCCCAAAGCCGAGCCATCGAAGAAGCGTTCCTGCGCTACGGCATTCGTTACCAGCTTGTGGGTGGGACGCGCTTCTACCAGCGCCGTGAGGTCAAGGACGCCCTGGCCTACCTGCGAATACTGCGCAACGACACTGATCAGGTCAGCTTCGAGCGGATCCTCAACGTACCGGCCAGAGGTATCGGCGAGAAGAGCCTGGATGAGTTGCGCGTCGAGGCGGCCGGGGGACGGACGATCGTGCCCAAAGGGACAGCAGATCCGGCCGCGCCGGAGCCGACCTATTGGGGCGCCGTTGTGGCCGCCGCCGACGGGCGAATCGAGGCCCTTGGACCGCGGGCTCGGACAGCGCTGAGTGGTTTTGCCGTGCTGGTGTCGCGGCTCCGGACCAGGATCGGCGTGTTGTCGCTGCCCGAGTTGCTCGATGCCGTGCTGGAGGAGTCGGGCTACCGGGCCATGCTCGCCGACGGCTCCGAGGAGGGCGAGGAGCGCTGGGCCAACCTGCTCGAGCTTCGATCGGTGACAACTCGATATGACGATCTCTCGCCCGACGACGCGCTGGATCGTTTCTTGGAGGAGACGGCGCTCGTCGCGGACCAGGACTCGTATGAAGTCGGTGCAGACGCCGTGACCCTCATCACGCTGCATGCGGCCAAGGGGCTCGAGTTCCCCGTCGTCTTCATCGGCGGTCTGGAGGAAGGCGTCTTCCCGCACAGCCGCTCGCTCGACGACGAGAAGCAACTCGAGGAGGAGAGGCGGCTCGCCTACGTGGGCATCACTCGAGCCAAGCGGCGGTTGTTCCTTTCCCACGCCGCGCGGCGAGCCACATGGGGCCAGGGTGGCCTCTCAGTCCCGAGCCGATTCCTGTTCGAGATCCCGGCGGCTCTGATGTCAGGACCTCGATTGGAGCGCGCCGACGAGTTCAACGACGACGTCGGAGACGTGGATCCGGACCTGGTCTTTGGGCGCAGGTTGGGCAGTCGCTTCGGGACGCCGATCCGGCCCGGCGGCGGCGCCTACAGGAGTGGTAGCGGCCCGGCGGGCGGCCCCCGGGCTGGGGAGACGTTCAAGCCCACGCGCGACCTCGGAGCGCGCCGCGAGGCCTACGACTCGGGTGCGCGGTCGGGCAGCCTCCAGGTGCCCGGAGGAGCGCAGTCGGGTCCGTCGCGCGGACTTGGGCCGAGGCCGGCCGACCACGCAACATCGTTCTCGCCGCGTCCGGCCCCAGCGTCCCGACCCAGAATTCCCGGCGAGCGGCAATACCGCGACGGCGATCGCGTCCGTCACCCTCGCCTGGGAGATGGCATCGTCGTGTCCTCCAAGCTGACTCGCGCCGACGAGGAGGTCACCGTCGCCTTTTCGAATGGGGGCGGCGTCAAGACGCTCCTGGCCAGCATGGCTAACCTGGAACTCAGGGACTGATTAGAAAGGTCCACGCCCCGCTCCACCAGCATCGTCGGCAGGGTGAAAACGAGTAAGCGGAAGTGGCTGGAATCGGAGAGAATCACGTTCGACGTGCGTGTGACGTTGCGCCCAAGACGGGCGTAGTGGAGGTCGAGCGGTGACCGAGTCGGCGGAACAGGCAGCGGGGCTGCCGGTGGCGGCCGCGGATGCGACTGGGCTCGGACTGCCGGTTGCGGCGCCGGCCGTCGCGTCGGCCCTGGCTCTGGGCGAGGTAGACGCGCGTGCCCGGCGCGACGAGCTAGTTCCTGTAATCCGCCGCGCCAACGAGCTGTACTACGCCGCCGACGCTCCCGAGCTGAGCGACGCCGAGTACGACGTTCTGATGCGCGAGCTCGTAGCAATCGAGGCGGCCTTCCCGCCGCTCCGCACGCCCGACTCGCCGACTCAGCGCGTGGGGGCCGCGCCCGCCGGGGCCTTCGGCAAGGTTGTCCACAGGCGGCCGATGCTGTCGCTCGGTAACGTCTTCGACGAGGAGGAGTTGCGGGCGTTCGACGCCCGGGTACGACGTGGTCTGGGGTTGGCTGCTGCGCCGGCCCCCGCGCCGGACCTCCGCTACGTGGCCGAACTCAAGATTGATGGCCTTGCGATCTCGCTGCGCTACGAGCGGGGCCGTTTCGTCCAGGGCGCGACACGCGGCGACGGCTCCACTGGTGAGGACGTCAGCGCGAACCTTCGGACGATCTCCGTTCTGCCGGATCCACTGCGCGAGCCGGCCTCGGTCGAAGTGAGGGGCGAAGTCTTCATGCCCAAGGCCGAGTTCGCCCGCATCAATGCCGAGCGCGAAGAGGCCGGCCTGCCCAGATACGCCAATCCGCGCAACAGCGGGGCGGGCTCGCTGCGACAGCTGGATTCGCGCGTGACGGCGGAGCGACGGCTGTCATCGTGGTCGTACCAGCTCATCGAAGACGGGCCGGATGGGCGGCCTACCGTCGGCAGCCAGTCGGAGGCGCTGGCTCGGCTCGCCGCCCTTGGTTTCCCGGTAAACCCCGATCGGGCCGAGGGGCTCGATATCGAGGGCGTGATCGGCTTCCTTCGCGAATGGCAGGACAAACGCCACGATCTGCCATACGAGAACGACGGCGTGGTCGTGAAGGTCGATCGCTTCGACCAGCAGGAGCGGCTGGGCATGGTGGCGCGGGCGCCGCGCTGGGCCGTCGCCTACAAGTTCCCGCCGGAGCAGGTCGAGACCATACTCGAAGACATCGTTCCCTACGTCGGCCGGACGGGCACGTTGACGCCTGTGGCGCATATGCGGCCGGCTAAAGTAGCGGGTTCCACGGTTGCGCGCGCGACCCTGCATAACCTTGACGAGGTCCGGCGCAAGGACCTGCGGATAGGGGATTGGGTCGTCCTGCAGAAGGCGGGCGACGTGATACCGGAGGTGGTTCGCTCGCTGCCGGAACGGCGGACGGGCTCCGAGCGCGAGTTTGAGATGCCCGCGGCATGCCCGGTTTGCGGCACGGCCATCGTCCGGGACGAGGGCGCGGTCCGCCACTATTGCCCGAACTCACGTTGCCCGGCGAGGCTGGCCCAGGAGTTCGCCCACTTCGCCGGCCGCGGCGGAATGGACATCGAGGGCGCGGGTTGGGCGGTCCTGGAGCAGCTCCTGGCCCGATTCTTGGTCAAGACGCGAGGCGACTTCTACCGCCTGACGGTCGAGGATCTCGAGGGCCTCGAACGGTTTGGCCGCAAGAGCGCCGAAAACCTGAGGGCTTCGATTGAAAGATCGCGTCGGCGGCCGCTGGCGCGGGTCCTGAACTCGCTCGCCATTCCCCAGGTTGGCGAGGCCACGGCGATCGATCTGGCGCGTTGGATCGCTTCCCGTTGGCCATCCGATGCGATTGATGCGAGGGAGTGGACCGCGCTCGTGGCGAGGTCGCTGCCGGGCGTCAGCGCCGAGGAACTCATGGAAGTGTCGGGCATCGGACCAGTGGTGGCAGCGGCGATTGCCGGCTACTTTGCCGCGCCCGAGACCGCGGCCGTCCTGGCGGATCTCGTTGATGCCGGAGTCGTTGCGGAGCCGCCCGCCAGACGAGTGGCTTCGGGGAGTGGCCCGGCCGCTGGACCGCTCGCCGGCAAGACCGTCGTCGTGACGGGCAGTCTCGCCGGCTTCGACCGCGCCGGGGCCGAGGAAGCCGTGCGGGCCGCCGGCGGCAAGTCCGCGGGCTCGGTCTCAAAGAACACCTCATACGTGGTCGCGGGCGAGAACGGCGGCTCGAAGCTGGCCAAAGCCGCGGAACTGGGCATCCCCGTCCTGGACGAAGACGGATTCCGCCGGTTGCTTGCAGGGACTCCAGTCGACTAGGTCTTCATGCGGCTATAGACGCCGCCCTACGCGTGAGCTTCTGGCCGGGCGACAGAAGGGGTGGGGTGACCACCCGTGCGGGTATTACTTGTCCCGAGCGGTGAGCCAGGCGTGCCGCCCTGCGCGCCGAAGACGTCCGAATCGCCCATGCCTCATTAACGTCGTCGCATCAAAGCCTGCCCTGGTTTCGGGCTCGGAAGGCGCTCAACCATCACCGCTGAGGCCGATCTTGTCGAGGACGAAGCGTCCGATGGGTGTTTCAAAACAGCCGGTACGCCGGGAATACACCCAGGCTTCCCTGAGTCTCCGCTCAGGCGTAGCTATGGGGCTGATGGGGATCCTGTTGGTGGGTGCCATTCTGGCCGAGGAGGGGATCTTCTCGTGGCCCGGCGGAGGTCCCCAAGCCTCGATCGGCGCACCGCCGTCCAATCGCAATGGGCCGTCGTTGGCGGCGTTGGGTGGCACGATGGTCCCCCTCCAACAGCCGCAGGAAGGCGTCGCCGGAGTCACCTCGAGCCCCGCCGGCGAAACGCCTGGCAACGTGGCCTCATCGAGCGCGACATACCAGGGCGCCGGCCGCCCTCCTGCGCCCGTAACGAATCCGACCCAATCGAGCACCTTCCCGTCACCGCAAAGCCCGACCGCGGCGCCGAGCGACACCCCGCCTGTCTTGTGGACCTCGACGCCGACTGACACCTCGACTCCGCAGCCGACGCCGACATCCACACCGGCGCCGACATCCGCGCCGACACCGGCGCCGACACCGGCGCCGACACCGGCGCCGACACCCGCGCCGACACCTGCCCCTACTCCCACCCCGAGGCCCACCCCGAGGCCCACGCCGACCCCGGCGCCCACCGACACGCCGACCCCGGCGCCCACCGACACGCCGACCCCTGCGCCCACCGACACGCCGACCCCTGCGCCCACGCCCTAATGAGTCCGGGTGGCTGAAGATGCAAACACCCATTTGCGCCTACCGGGATCCGGGCCGCAGCTGACGGCTTCGAGCCCCGGCGAGTTTCCCAGCCGCGCCAAGTACGCCACGGCCATCGCCTGGAAACGAAGCGCTTACGTCCCTGCCCTCAGCCGAAGGCGAAGCCCAGGATGCTCCAGATCAGGGCCGGTTCCCAGGGAATGTCCGGCCCGCGTAGCATCCGGGGCGTTTGGAATGTGGGGCTCCAGCCCAGCCGTTGTAGCCCATCGATGCCCGCCAAGTTCGTGGCTGGCACGGCGGCGCGGACTGTCTTGGTCCTGCCGCGGGCGGCATACCGCAGCTGCTCGAGTAGACAAGCGCCATTGTCGACTTTGGGTGCCACCACAGCGCCGCTGCCGGGCAGGATCGAGCCGAGGAAACCGAGCAGGTCGCCGTCCGCCTCGAGCACCCAGGCGTGCCCGTCGAGCGGGCCAAGTAGCCCCCGTCGATCCTCGCCGGTCGCTCGGCGGTCCAGCTCGCACACACGGCCGACGTCGCCGCGCCGCATCGGCCGCAGCGTAGTTCCGGGTGGAGGGATCGGCACGGTCGCGACCGGTTCCGCCTCCAGGATCTGGTAGAGCTCGTCCACGCGGAATCCCATGCTCACATATAGCGGTTTGCCGTACTCCGACGCGATCAGGGCCTGGGTCTCGCAGCCGGCGGCGTCCAGGCGCGCGCAGACGGCGTCGGTCATCGCCCGGCCGTAACCCTGGCTGCGCATCGTCGGGTCCACGAAAATCGAGCCAACCCAGCCGACGCGGCCGTTGATGGTGGCCATCCCCGTTCCCACTAGAGATCCGTTTCGTATGCCAACGAGCGGTTGAGTGGCGGGATTGGCCAGGACCCATTCGAAGAACTCGCGCCGATCACCCCTGCCGCCGGCTTTGTAGATCGCCCCGACCGGCCCGAGGTCGTCGGCGGTCATGTCTCGGATCTCAAACTCGATCATGGGCCTCGCCCTCGGTGCATCCGTGCGGCAGTGGAGGTCGAACTGTAGGGCAAGGGCATTCGGACCGGCCGCGAGGCCGCCCACCCGAGCCCTCTTCATGGCGCCACCCGGCCTCGGTCACTTAGGTGCGGTTCTGTCCGGTATTATCCCGCAATGGCCAACCTGACCCGTGCCGATGTTGAACACGTCGCCCATCTCGCGCGCCTCGGCCTGAGCGAGGACGAGTTGTCGCGCCTTGAAGGGCAGCTGAACCACATCCTCGATCAGTACGCCGTGCTGACGGCTCTGGACACCGAACATATTCCACCGACGGCCCAGACGATCGAATTGCAGAACATCTTGCGTGAGGACGTGGTCCAGCCCTCGCTGGCTGTCGAAGACGCCCTGGCTAACGCACCCGAGCGTAGTGGCGGCCACTTTGTGGTACCCGCGATCCTTGGCGGCGAGGCGGGCGCATAGCCAATGGCCGACCTGAACCGCCTCCACGCCCATGAGATGGCCGCGCTCCTGCGCAGCGGCGACATTTCGTCGCGAGCGCTGACCGAGGCGCACCTTGCCGTCGCCGAGCGGCAGAACCACGCCCTGAACGCCTGGCTAGTGATATATCGCACCGACGCCCTGGCCCAGGCCGACGCCGCCGACGCCCGGATCGCCGCCGCACGCCGTGAGGGCCCGGCCGCACTCGGAGCTCTCCACCCGCTTTGCGGCGTCCCGATTGGGCTCAAGGACCTCGTCTCCGTCAAGGGCGGCCAGGCCACGGCCGGTTCCAAGATCCTGAAGGGCTACATCGCTCCGTTCGACTCGACCGTCACGGCCCGCCTGCGAGCCTCGGGCGCCGTGATCCTGGGCAAGACCAACATGGACGAGTTCGCCATGGGGTCATCCACAGAGCACTCCGCCTACGGTCCAACGGCCAACCCGTGGGACCTGACGCGCGTTCCCGGCGGTAGCTCCGGTGGCTCTGCGGCCGCCGTCGCCGCCTACCACGCCCCGCTCGCGATCGGCACGGACACCGGCGGCAGCATCCGCCAACCGGCCTCGCTGTGCGGAATAGTCGGCATGAAGCCGACCTACGGCCGGGTCAGCCGCTTCGGGATCGTGGCCTTCGCCTCCAGCCTGGACCAGATCGGCCCGTTGGCTCGCGACGCTCGCGATGCGGCGATCCTGCTCCACGCCGTCTCGGGCCGCGACGAGCGCGACGCCACTTCCGCGCCCGTGGCGGTGCCGGACGAATTGCTCGGCCTGACTACGAGCGACGACGAGGCCGCGAGCTATCTGAAGGGCAAGCGCCTGGCGCTCCCCAAGGAGTACTTCGTCGACGGCATGGAGCCAGGTGTGGCTGCTCGCGTCCGTGAGGCGGTTGCGGCAATGGAGCAGGCCGGTGCGATCGTCGAGGAGGTCTCGCTGCCGCATACGCACTACGGCCTGGCCACTTACTACATCATCGCCCCGGCCGAATGCAGCTCCAACCTGGCGCGCTTCGACGGCGTTAGGTACGGCCATGCCGACCGCAGCTCGGGCGAGTTTATCGCCGACTACATCCGCACTAGAGGTGCCGGTTTCGGGCCGGAGGTCAAGCGTCGGATCATGCTTGGCACGTACGCGCTGTCGGCCGGCTACTTCGATGCCTACTACCTCAAGGCGCAGAAGGTCCGGACCCTCATCAAGTCGGACTTCGACGCGGTTTGGGCGGCCGGCTTCGACGCCATCTGCGCGCCGACCAGCCCCACGGTGGCCTTCCCGCTGGGCGCCAAGCTCGAAGATCCCGTCGCGATGTATCTCTCGGACGCCTGCACCCTACCGGTCAACATGGCGGGTCTGCCGGGGCTGTCGATCCCGGCCGGTCTGTCGGATGGTCTCCCGGTCGGCCTCCAGATCATTGGGGCACCGTGGAGCGAACTTTCAATGCTTCGCCTGGCCCGTGCCTACGAAGGGATCACGGCCAGAGCAACCTGGCGGGACCTCGATCCCGCCGAGCTGTCGCTGACCGACGATCCCACCACGCCCAGCCCCATGCAGCGGAAGGAGCGCCTCCAGAGCGCATCCGCCGCGGGCCCGGCTGGACAAGCATGAGGACCTACCGATGACTACGCCGACCCGTCCCAACACTCGACTCGAGACCGATCCGTCGATCCTGAACTCCGAAGCCGAGCCGACCCGCCCGCCGCTCTCGACGCGCGTTCTGGCGCG
>JAYUDR010000205.1:0-10383 GCA_043739665.1 Chloroflexota bacterium | reverse complement strand
CTTCGGCGTCGCCCAGGACTCCATGATCGGGACGCGCGACCTCGCGGTCGTGGCGAGCATGGCCGCATGATCCAGCTACACGACGTTGCTGCGGTTATTGTCGTTTGCGGTGGAGTAGCGGCGCTCACCTCGCGCGACGCCCGAGGCGTGGCGGCCGGACTGCTCGTGGCTATGGCGGCATCACCGCTTGCCTCCTCCGCCAGCCCAAGCGCACTCGCAATGGCCCTGCGCGCCGTTGGGGCGCTTTTGGCGGCCTACCTGCTCTGGACTGCCGCCCGTGGCACGTCGGTCTCCAGCGAGGGATCCAGCATTGGTTTCCTGGCAGAAGTGGCCCTGGCAGCCGCCGCCTTCGGCGTAGGTTGGTGGGTCTTGCCGGTCGCGCCACTCCCCGGCTCGTTGGCCGCTCAAGCAGCGGGAGTTTCACTTGCGGCAATGGCTGTGGTTCCGCTCGCCGGACGCGATCCGTTCCGCGCGGGAACGGCCGTGGTGGCCCTGATCGTGGCCTTCTCGCTGCTGCTCGAGGCGTGGGTTGGGGCCGCCTCGCCACTGCAGCAGCTCGTCTGGACCGGCCTGCTGGTCGGTGCGACCGGAGCCACGAGCTTGCTGATCTCGGCCGTGACGGAGAGCGCGGCCGAATTGCCGATGGCGATCCAGGCGGCGGTGCCAGTCACAGCCTGGCCCGATGTGGACGAGGCCATCGACGTGGACGCGACGGCCGATGGCGGCGCGACCAATTGGCTAGAGACGATCAAGCCGGATGGCCCCAGCGAAAACACCCAGCGCGCAATCGGAGCTCGAAAGGGGCGACTTCGGCCCCGGGATCAGCGCTGATGGTCCTCGCCGCCTACCTCGTCTTATGTGGAGCTGGCTTCCTGCTCGGCCTTCTGGTCCGGCCTTCGGGAGGGCGGGCACGTCTCGTCTCCATCTTTGGTCTCGCGGCAGCCTTCGGTGTCGCCGTGCTGCTGGGCAACTCGGACTCGATCACGGTCGGCGACGTCAAGCTCATCGGCAGCGCCTATGCGGGCCTGTTCCTGGCGTGTGGAACCGGCACTGCCCTACTCCTATGCGTCGTTGGATTGGGCACGGCTTGGCCCGATCGTCTCGGCCCCGCGGCCCTCGCCTTCTTCGGAGGGCTGGCCGTCGCGATGACGGCAACGGATGCGGGCGTGGCGCTTACGGCCGGAGCCGCCGCCGCCACGGTCGGGGCCCTTGTCTTCGTCCGTCCCCAGAACACCCTCATTGAGACCGCCTCTCCAGCTGAGCCGGATTGGCACGAAGGCTTCCTCGCGGAAATACGCACCGTCGGCCTGGCAGTCGGGGCTTTGCTGGTCGCGGCCGTCGCGGTGCTGCGACCGGCCTGGACGAGCGAGCGCGACGGCACGATCTTCGTGTTGGGCCTTCTCGGCCTGGGCATAGCTATCGCCGTCCGCGGCGGCGCGATTCCGTTCCACGGCCCGGCAGCGCGTCTACGAAAGCGGGCAACGCCGATGGCCTCGGCATTGCTGCTCGTCTGGATGCCGGCGGGCCTGGGTGTACTCGCGGTCAGCTGGAGTGCACTCGCTTTCCACGTTGGGGGCGAGGCCATGAACGCCGTCGTCCTGGTGCTGCAGGCGATCGCCGTGGCAACACTGCTGCTCGGTGCAGTCGGAGCGCTCGTCCACGACGACCTCGAGGAGATTGCGGCCTATTCGATAGTCCAGGACGGCGCCTTCGTTCTGCTCGCCCTCACGGCCCGCAGCGACGCCGTCGCGGAGCCGGCACGGTTGTGGCTGCTGGTGTTCGTTGCGGCCAAGACCGGGCTGGTCGCCTGGGTGGCGGCCGCGGCGAGAACCTTCGGGACGGCCAATCTGGGGCAGATGCGAGGGTGGCTACGGAGAACGCCGATCCTCGGCATCGCCCTGGTGGCGATCGTGGTCGCGACTCTTGGCTGGCCGGGCGCGGCCGTCTATGAAGCTCGGGCAAGCCTGATAAGGCTGGGCCTTGCGGGCAACCTGGGCTTCCTTGGCGCCGCCGCCATGCTCCTTTCGATCACCTACTACGGCCGGCTGTTGTTCGTCGGTTTGATGTCGCCCGGCGACGCGGTCCGAGCAGCCCACGGCGAACGGCCGCGCTGGGGGCGCAGGGCACGCCGCACCCCTGCCCCCGCCCCTGCCCTCGCCGAGGCCGTCGCGGCGGCCCCGTCGGCACAGCAGCCAGCCGATGTCGCGGTTGATTTGGGGGCAACCGATAAGGACCTGCCTGAGGCCGCCCCGGCAACGACGAAACGTCGGTCGCGCGCCGCTGCCGCCGAAGATCCCGTACCCACGGTCGCGGCGCCGATCGAGGCGGCGGCCGGAATGGTCCAGCTCGAGTTGACCATTGGCATCGAAGTCGCTGCCACGCCCGAAGCCACGGCCCCCGAGCCCGCCCTGACCGGAGCCACGCCCGGCAAACTTGTCGCGCCCGCCGCCACTCGACTTGGATTCCGGCGCCGCATCGTCCTCGCCTGGCGTCTTAACCGAACCCTAGAAGTCAGTCTCGTCGTGGCCGGTGGGGCAGCCCTGGCTGTGGCCCTAGCCTTCGGCGGGCTTGGCGCGCACGGGGCGTCGCAGTCCGGCATCCCGCTCGATACGGCGGCTCACGCGACGCCGACGCCCACGCCCGTGCCCACGGTGGCCCCGACGCCAGCGGCCCAGGAGTCGGTCGAGCCGTCGCAGCTGCCGTCCGACTCGCCCCAAACCGGCGCTTCTGGCAGCCCCGACGGCTCCGCCCAACTGAGTCCCACGCCGCCGCCACTCCCGGTCAAGACCCAGACCCCACAGCGAACAATCGGCAACTGAGGCCGCGGCTCCCTTAGGGCAGTTCAGCCGCGAGTCGCCTGCGAAAGCGAGATGCCCGGGCTGCTTTGGCCGGGCATCGCCATGTTGCGTTCGTTTATGGCTCGCCGTCAGGACTTGGGGCTCAGCACCCAGCGGTCGATTTCCCGACCGTAGGCGAGAAGCTCGCCGGGGGCGAACCAAATGGCCAGCTCGGTCGCCGCGCTCTCGAGGCCGTCGGAAGCGTGGACCAGGTTCTGGCCCACCTCGACCGCGAGGTCGCCTCGGATCGTGCCGGGAGCGGCTTCGGCGGGCTTGGTAGCGCCGTTCATGGTGCGGACGAGCGAGATCGCGTCGGGGCCCTCAAGCGCAATGGCTACGAGCGGGCCCGACGTGATGAAGGCCACGAGTCCCTCGAAGAACGGCTTGGCCTTGTGGACGGCGTAGTGGCGCTCGGCCAGTTCGCGATCGACGTGGACCAGCTTGAGCCCGACGATCTTGAGGCCGCGCTCTTCGTAGCGGGCCATGATCCGGCCGGCCAGCTGGCGCTGGACGCCGTCGGGCTTGACGAGGACGAGGGTTCGCTCGGTCACTGCACAGATACCCCTGCGGACGGTTGATGCGATGGGCAGTGTAGTCGGGTCGCCTACAGGATGCCCGCGCGGGGCTCAGCATTCGGCCGGGCGATGGCTAGGACGCGCTCGCCGTTCTCCGCGACGGGTTGCTTGCGATCGTCCGGCCAGTCGGCGGCTGATACCGGCCACTCCGTCCGGATTAAGGTACGAATCTGCCCAACTTGAGATGCCCGTCGACGCCGAAGAGCGGGAACATGCCCGCGGCAGGCCTCGCTGATCGTGTTTGCTCAGGGGGTGAGCAGTATTGGCGTCAGCGAGGGTCTTGGAAACGGTCTCGGGTCCGATGTGACCACCATGTGAGCACCGAGCATCCTGCGGAGGACCGGCCGATCGGCGGCTAGAGCTAATCCCAGCGGATCGGCGGCAGCTCCGGAGCATGGGGCTGAGCTGGCGGCTCGGGCTCGACCGCAGGTTCAACGGCGGGAGCTGACGGCGGCGACGGCGGCGACGGCGGCGGCGGCGGCGGCGGCGCTTCGACCATGGGCGCTGACGGCTCGATGACGGTCGGCTGGGAGGCCAGGTCGGCAGCACCAGCCAGGTCGCGCAGTCGCACGGCTTCGTCGCGCAGTCGCACGGCTTCGTCGCGCACCAGCTGGAGCGGCGCATCCTGACGATCGCCGATTACCTCGATCACCACGCTCGCCCGGGTCTGGTTCAAGCGCAGGGCGACGCCGAAATGGAGCGCGGCCAGCAGCGGGTCGTTGCCTTCGAGATAGGACCGACCGGACGCGACCTCACCATCAGCCTGAGCGACGGTGGGATCCTCGAGCGCCTGGGCAGTCGCGGCGGCTGGCTCGATTACGGGTTCCGGGGCGGACTCCACAGCGACGCCGGGTTGCGGGGCATCCTCCATCACCGGCTCCGGGGCCGGCTCGGGCGCAGGTTCGACTGCGAACTCGGGCGCCGGCTCGACTGCACGTTCGGGGGCCGCATCGACCAGCTCCGGGGCTGGCTCGGCTGCGGACACGGCGGCGGGCGACGCCACGACGGCAGACCACATGGCCTTGCGAGCCATGCCGGCGAAGATCGGATCCAGGTCTGACAGGTAGCGCTCCATGGCCTGCGCGACGTAATGTTTGGCCTCGGCGATCCGGTTGGCCATCGCCGCAGCCTCGGCCGCAATCACGAACCCCAAAACCTCTTCGCCATCGGCCGCTAGATACGCTGACGCGGCCTCGCCGGCGCCACGCAGGTCGCCAGTTCGCCACCGAGCTTCGGCAAGATCCAGCCTACCTGCGGTATCTAGCTGATTCCTGCCCGACAACGTCTCGAGTTCGGCGCGAGCCAGGGTTAACGAACCGGTTCGAAGGTGGATCCTCGCGAGACGTGCCTGAAGCGCTGGGTCGTCGACCGGTGCGGCCGGCGGCGGTTCAAATGGCGCAGGCTGGGCCTCGAGATCGGCGATCAACGTGACGGGGACTGCATCGGGCTCGGACTCGGCGACTTCCGGCTCGGCTGCGACTACGGCGACTTCCGGCTCGGCTGCGACTACGGCCTTTCCTGCCTCGTCAGAGGTAGCGCCGGCCGACTCACTTTCGTCAACGTTGGCCTCCGATACCAAATCATCTTCACCGATGAGCGCGTCCGAGGAGATGCGGAACAGGACCTCGTCCTCCCCCGAGACCGCATCGAAGGCCATCTGCCCGTCAGACTGATTCTGGGCCGGGACGGCGACCAGGTTCGGCCGCTGCTCAACGTTTGGCAGCGGTTGCCTGGACTGAGCCTCCACCATCACGTCGCCTTGGAGCCGCTCAACCGCGTGCAGCCGGCGTGACTCCTGACCGTTTCTCAAGCCACACCCCCCGGTAATCGCAAGAGAGACTCGAGGCGACGGCCCCGACGCGGCGGAGCCACCACCGCCATACGAAGTCCATCGTCGTTGATTAATCGCTGGGCGAGGGAATGGATCCCCTCGCTGGTCACGGCTTCCAATTCGGCCAAAGCCTGCTCTACCGTCAGCACCCGGTCGTGGAGCGCTTCCTGCCCACCCATCCAGGAGGCGACGTTGCGCGTCTCCTCCATCCGCAACTCGAGCCGGCCACCCAGGTAGCGTTTCGATCGGGCCAGCTCATCGGCCGGAACTGCCTCGTCGCGGACGCGTGCCAACTCATCGAGGATCGCAGCCACGGTGGGCGCGATCTTGTCAGGATCAACTCCGGCCGACACGACGAATGCCCCGGCGTCGGCGTAGTCGACGACGTAGGAACTCACGTCATAGGCGAGGCCCTTTTCCTCGCGGACGGACTGGAAGAGACGGCTGCTCATGCCGTCCCCGAGGATGGCGTTAAGAACCTCAAGTGTCCAGGCCTCTGGGTCATCGCGTCGCAATCCAGGTACGCCAAGACAGAGCTGGGCTTGGGTCGTCCCGCGCCGAACGGCCATGACACGTTCGCCGGCCGGAAGGCTTGGAGCGGGCGCATATGACAATCCGTTGGCCTTGCCCGTGCCAAACGCTCGGGAGGCAAGCTCGACCGTGTCGTCATGAGAAATGTCGCCGGCCACCGAAATGACCACGTTGCCGGGTCGATAGGCGGACGCCCAAAAGGCCCGGAGATCAGCTTGGGGCAGAGCCCGAACGCTCTCCTCGCTGCCCGCGATCTCACGGCCGAGAGGAGTATCGCCGAACATCGCCAGATCGAAGAGGGTGTGGACGTGCTCGCCCGGGTCATCGAGGTAGGAGCGAATCTCCTCGACGATGACGGCCCGCTCCGACTCGATCTCCTCGCTGCGCAGATGCGGGCGGACGATCAGCTCGCCCAACACGCTCATCCCGAGAGCGGCCTCGCTGCGCGGCACTCGGACCCAGTAGACGGTCGACTCGCGGTCTGTGGCGGCATTGAAGCTGCCGCCGATCCCCTCGATCGCCTCAGATACCGCCCGGGTCGTGGGGTAGGCCTGCGTGCCCTTGAATGTGATGTGCTCCATGAAGTGGGCAGCCCCCGCTTGCTCGGCCGACTCGAGGCGTGAGCCTGCCAGGACGTAGGCGGCAATAGAGACGGACCGGGCGCTTTCCAGACGCGACGTGATGACGCGAGGCCCATCGGGCAGCGCTGTGCGTTCGTACATCAAGCCAATGCTAGCGGAAAGCCAGCAGAACCCGACATGGGCCAGAGGTCACTGGCAAAAGGAAGCGGCCGGCACCCTTTCGGGCACCGGCCGCTTGCCGAGTCTCTGCGGAGACTACTTGACGAAGGTCTGGATCCAGTCCTTCGCGAAGTAGACAAGGAACGCAAGGGTTACGCCGTACATGAGCCAGTGAACCTGGTTCCACTTGCCCTTGAGGACCTTGATGAGCACCCAGGAGATGAAGCCGGCGCCGATGCCGACCGTGATGTCGTAGGTCAGCGGCATGAGGATGATGGTCAAGAGGGCCGGCAGGCCGTCTTCGACATCAGCGACGTTCACGTCCTTGATGAGCGTGAACATCAAATAGCCGACGAGAACCAGGGCCGGAGCCGTGGCCTGTGCCGGGACGATGCCGGCCAGCGGGGAGAGGAACACGGCAAGCAAGAACAGGATACCGGTGACGACGGAGGCGAAGCCAGTGCGGCCGCCTTCGGCGACGCCCGCGGCCGACTCGATGTAGGTGGTGTTGGAGCTGATGCCGGCCAAACCACCTGCCACCGCAGCAATTGAGTCGACGATCAGGACGCGCCCGATACCCGGGACCGAGCCATCTTCCTCGGTGAGGCCAGCCTCTTCGGCGACACCGGTGACAGTACCCATCGTGTCAAAGAAGTCGCTCAGCATGATGGCGAAGATCGTGAGCAGGGCGGTGATCACACCGAGCTTGCTGAAGACGTTGCCAAGGTCAAAGTTGCCGAGAGTGGAGAACGAGGGCGTGACCGTGATGCTATCGGGCACCTTGGCCACTCCGGCTACGAGAGCGACGATCGTGGTGACGAGGATGCTGACGATTATTGCCGCGCGGACCTTCAGGACGTACAGCGAGAAGGTGATCAGCAGGCCGAGCAGGAAGACGAACTGGCCCGTCTGAGTCGGGAATGAGAGGCTGACGATCGGTGAGCCACCCTGGGGCGTAACGATTAGGCCGCCGTTGACGAAGCCGATAAACAGAATGAAGAGGCCGATACCCACGCCGATCGAGCGCTTGAGCGCAAGCGGCACGGCTGCCATGATCGCTTCCCGAAGTCCGACGACGACCAAGACGGTGATCGCGATACCTTCAAGGACGATTACGCCCATTGCGCCGGCCGGCGTCAGACCTTTGCCTGCGACCAATGTGAAAGCAACGATGGCGTTGATGCCGAGGCCTGCCGCCAGGGCCAGGGGGTAGTTGCCGATCACGCCCATGGCGATCGTCATGATGCCGGCAATAAGAGCCGTCGCGGCTGCGTAAGCCACTAGTTCGCCGGGCTTGAGGCCAAAGCCCGCCCCGAGGATGCTCGGGTTCACGAAGATGATGTAGGCCATGACCATGAATGTGGTCAGGCCTGCTCGGGACTCGGTAAGGATGTTCGTGCCGCGCTCGGCAAACTTAAAGTAGCGCGCTATGAAAGCCAACGCTTTCTCCTCCTGGCTGACTCCGCCTGGTCGTTTCCCGTCGGTTGATACCTACCCAGGGACGGCCCCGGGGCAGCGTCTCCTCCTGGCCGTGTCTCCACACGACCCACCACGCTCTTGCCGGGTTCGATATCGGCCGCGCCTTAACGGATCACAATCTCGCCAGGTACAGGTTCCCCCTACTCGGCCTCGTTGACGTCGGGGCCGAGTAACTCCATTTGGACGTAACCATTGGCATCGAACTCGAGTTGTGGAGTCTCGATCGTGTCGCCGACGGACACTCCGGCGGGCGCGAAATCGATGACGACGGCTTCGTCGCCCTGAACCAGACGATACGTGAGCAGCTGGTCTGGACGGGTATCGAACTCGAGATGCTCGAACGAATCCACGTTCAGGCAGATCGAGAGCGAGGTGAAGAATGTCGATGTCTCCGGCTCGCCTGAGACGATTCGTTCAACCCACCCCAACCCATGCTGAACCAGCTCATGGCCGCGATAGTGACGGTAGGCCACGGTCTGCTTCTCGAGGGGTCGCAGGACATTGAGCAGGTCGGTCCGGCTCGAAACGATGCCGCGATTTACGAAGAATTTCGCGGGCGGCACGGACGACACCACTCTCCTGGGGCAACGGGGGGAACGATTCAGGGCGCCGGTGACGGACCGGTGGATCGTACCTCAGGACCCACCGCCGGACAAGGTGAGGGTGGCAATGTTGGCCCCAGAAACTTGCCGATTTCACACGGAGCCGGCATTGGGCAAGGGGTTCGGTGGCTGGCTCCGCCCGATCCTGCGGATTCTCAGCAAACGACACCGAATATGCACGCCCTATGCGGTTCGGACTGGAATATCGGATGCCGAGGGCGCGATTCGGCACGGTTGACTGTTCGAGAGGCCTGCAAGTCGGCAACGGGTTCGGCTTGGTCCCGCCCAATGTCGATCTGGCGTGAATTCGGCAAGAACCGCAGCAGTCGGGCCAGATCCGACCGCCCTCGTGCGGAGGCGCGCTATGATCGCCCCATGCTGCTCGCCCTCGACATCGGCAACACGAACCTCAGCCTTGGCCTGGCCAACGGGGAGGCGATCATTGCCAGCCGACGAGCGGCGACCAGAGCCAGCAGCACGGCCGATGAACTCGAACTTCTGATCGATGGGCTGCTCCACCTGGATGGGGCCTCCTTTGCCGACGTGACGGGCATTTCCGTTGCCTCCGTCGTGCCGTCACTGACGGGAGTAGCTCTGGGCGTCGCCGAACGGCGAGGCCTGCAGTTGCTACAGGCCAGCTCGGCCACGATGCCCATACCAATCCGTGTCGACCGCCCCAGTGAGGTCGGCGCCGACCGGCTGGTCAATGCACTTGCGGTCGGTCGGCTGTACGGCACGCCCGCGATCGTCGTCGATTTCGGGACCGCGACAACGTTCGACTGCGTCTCGCGCGACGGTGCCTACGTAGGCGGGGCCATCACCCCCGGCCTCGAGTTGGGCATCGAAGCCCTCGCTGCCCGCACCGCCCGCCTGCCCCGGATCGAGCTGAGGGAGCCCGAGAAGGCTATCGGCACCGACACAGTCTCGGCCATGCAGTCCGGCATCGTGATCGGCTATCGAGCCCTGACCCTTGGCCTGCTGGACCGGATCAAACTGGAGCTTGGGCGGACCGAGAAGGTCGACTTGGAGGAAATCCAGGTCGTCCTGACGGGCGGCCTTTCTGCGGCGCCGTGGGCGCGCGGTCTGCTGGGTGTCGACGCCATCGATCCCGAACTGACTCTCAAGGGTCTGGCGATACTGTGGGCGCTGGCCAACGGCTCGCCTGAGGTCGGAGACTCCCCAACGGTGGGCTGGGCAGGTAGCGCAGCCGGTTCGATTCACATTATTTCGGAGCGAGACAAATGAGCGAGTCAGGGGGACGCCTCAGCAATCGACGGATCGCCCTGGGCATCACCGGTTCGATCGCCGCTTACAAGGCCGTCGAACTGCTGCGGATGCTCCAAAACGAGGGCGCTGATGTTCGCTGTCTGATGACGACCTCCGCGGTCGAATTCATTGGGACGCTCACGCTCGAAACGCTGAGCGGGCACCCGGTCGACTCGGATGTGCTGTCGCTCCAGGCTGATGGGCGCATCGGACACATCGCCGTTGCGCATGATGTCGAGGCGATCGTGGTGGCGCCCGCAACGGCCCACTGGCTCGGCGCGATGTCCAACGGCCTCGCCGGCGACACGATCACAGCAGCTTGCCTGGCCACGTCCGTTGCCGTGGTCGTTGCCCCGGCGATGGACGGCGGCATGTATGCCCATCCCGCCACCCAGGCGAACGTAGCCCGACTGCGCGAATTCGGCTACCTCATCGTGGAGCCGGAGACCGGCATTCTCGCGTCCGGGATGGCGGGCCAGGGCCGGCTGGCCACTCTGAGCCGCATCGTTGACGCTACCGTCG
>JAYUDR010000204.1:0-4182 GCA_043739665.1 Chloroflexota bacterium | reverse complement strand
GCCAGCATTGCCACTCCCGCACTCAGACGGTGAGCCCCATCATGCCGATCATGGAGCCGGGCGAGTTCTTCATGCCCTACCCGCTCGAAGTCGAGGTTGGTGGAGCGGTGGTCTTCGTGGTTCCGGTCGATCGCTTCGAGCGCATCTGACGGCCGCGCGACGTCTCCGCCGCGGTGCTGCAGGCGCGGCGGCCGGTGGGGCGGCGTCGAGCGACTGGTTGTGAGCGTATGAGCCCCTTCCGCCCGGACTTGGTCGATGTCTGGATATTCCGCGATCGAACCACACCTTTGGCACCCGAACGTGCACACCCGGCGAGCTTGCCCGCCATCGAAATCCTGTTGATGCGACGGTCGCCCGGTCGCATCTTGACGGGTCTTTGGCAGTGCGTGTCCGGCTCGCTTGAGGCCGGCGAGAGCGTCACAGCCGGCGCGTTGCGGGAGCTAAGCGAGGAGACCGGTTTTGGGGAGGAGGAGATCCTGGGCTTCTACGATTTGGACCAGGTGAATCAGTTCCACGAACCGTCGGTCCAGGCGATAGTCAGTAGCGCCGTCTTTGCCGTCCGAGTTGGCGCTCTCGCCGAGCCCGTCCTGTCGCACGAACACAACGCGCTGCAGTGGGCCAGGCCGGAGCAGGCGCTGCGGCTGGCCGTGTGGCCTGCCTATCGTGAATCCATTCGACGCATTGCCGAGAATCTGCTCGATCCAGAACTGGCCGTTTGGTTCGGGCTCACGCTCGATGGACAGCGGGTCCTGCGGTAGTAGACCCAACGGCAACCGGCCTCGGCGCTGTTCGATGACGGGCGCGTAGTCGATGCCGCGGGGTCGACAGACGATGTGAAGGCCACGTCCGCCGTGTACAGGTTGTCACCGGCCGCGATCTATCACACCCCTGACGGGGCCTTCGGTGCTCGTCAGCAGGAAGCTCTGACCGGCAAGGCCGCTGACAGTGACATCGCTTGCGGGACTCGCTCTAGCGCTCGTCGCTGCAGGTGGTTTGGAATGGCGCGGGCCGCCCCCACGATCTACCGGAACGCCGGCAGAACCTCTGCCGCCAGGTATTCGAGGACGTCGATCTGGGCCAGCCCCGGCAGGTCCGCGACGATGATGTAATCCATGCCCGCGTCGATGAGACGGCCGTACGTGTCGATGACCTCTTGCGGACCGCCCACCACGGCATGCGTCCTGTACTCCGCCAGCGAGTCGTCGCGCCGGTAGCGCTTGGTGAGAGCGTCTGGATCGTCGCCCGCCCGCAAGAGAGTGGTCGAGACGTTCACGGAGTGGATGATCGTGGCCGGGTCGCGATGCACGTCTTCGCAGTGGGCGCGGACCACGTCCAGCTTGTGGTGGTAGTAATCCATGTTGTCGAGGTTGCCACCGAGGTTGATGGCGTCGCCGTACTTGGCCGCCAGCTTGAGCGTCACCTTCTCGCCGCTGCCTCCGATCCAGATCGGCGGATGAGGCTTCTGCACGCCCTTCGGTTCATTGATGGCGCCGGAGATCTTGTAGTGGTCGCCCTCGAACGAGGCATATGGCTCGGTCCACATCGCCTTGATGATCTGGAGCGCCTCGCCAAGCATTCGCAGCCGCTCGCCCGGCGTGGGCGGGTACTCGTAGCCGTAAGCCAGGTATTCGTGTTCGTACCAGCCCGCGCCGATCCCAAAGTCGAGCCGGCCGTGGCTCAGCACGTCGACGGTGGAAGCCATTTTGGCCATCAGCGCCGGGTTGCGGTAGCTGTTGCAGGTGACCATCTGGCCGAGCCGGATCGTTTTAGTGTCCCGGGCCAGAGCAGCCGTCGAAGTCCAGCACTCGAAGGTCGTCTCGAGCACAGGCTTGTGGTACGTGTGGAAGTGATCGAAGAGCCAGATCGAATCGAAGCCCAGCCGCTCGGCTGCCTGGGCGACCCGGCTCATGGTCTCGAACTGCTCGATGGGATCCTTGATGTCGATGAGGTCGAGGATCCAACCCTGAGGCACGAAAAGCCCGAAGCGAACTGGGGACATGATGACCCTCCGACTGCGGCAGTGGAACGCCAACGATACTCGTCCGGTCGGTTTCGGCGGACGGCCTGGCGGCCGACGCTCCGGCGCTGTAACCTCCGCATGACATCACGAATAGGCCGCTCGTATCAGGGAAGCCGGTGCGAAACCGGCGCTGTCGCGCAACTGTAAGCGAGGAGCGGCTGGCGAGTTATTGGCGCAGCCAATGACTTTGGCGATTGAGCGGGAGCTCAATCGCATGCCACGGGGCGAAAGCCCGGGAAGGCAGCCAGCAGCGACGATGAGCCATTGGCGAAAGCCCGTGACTTTGAAGATCCGCAAGCCAGGAGACCTGACCGAACGGCGCAAGCCATTGGCTAGCCAATGGCTCCGTCACCCACCTGCGCGGATCGGTTGGGAGGCCTCCGGCGGCGAGGTCCCCTCCGGCAGGCGGGCTATGCCGCCGGAGGAACAATGCGAAGAACCCTCGTCGCCAGCGCGATACTGGCGAGCCTCCTCATCCTGCCGATCGCCGGAGTGGCTGCGGCACCCACCGCAAACTCAGCGACGGCGCCGACCGATTCCGAGCGGGCGACCGCGGCCCTAAACTACCTCTGGGCGGCGCAGCGGCCCGACGGCTCGCTCGACAAGTCACTCGGCGAGACGGCCGACTTTGTGATCGGGGCGGCGGCGGCGGGCTACGACCCGGCCACTCTCAAGAGCTGCGCGGGCACCGCCACGGCGCTCGACTACCTCGCGGCCGCTTCGGATGCGGCAGCTGGCGACGCGGCGAAGACGGGCAAGACGATTCTGGCGGTTGTCGCCGCCGCTGGCGACCCGGCCGGCTTCACAGGGCGCGACCTGAAGGCCAGACTGATTGCCCTCTACCACTCGGACACCGGCGCGTACGGCGACGGTTCCACGTTCAGCCAGTCGTTCGCGGTTCTGGCGGTCGTCGCTTCCGGCGGCGCGGTGCCGGCGGCGGCGCTGGCCGCGCTGGAGAAGTTGCAGGACCCCGACGGCAGCTGGAGCTACGGGACGACTCCGGTAGCTGCGGGCCAGGGCGATACCAACTCAACGGCGATCGCGCTGATGGCGCTGGATGCGGCAGGTGTCCGTACGGCCGACGCCGCGGGTCTCGCGTACCTTCACACGCAGCAGCTCGCCGACGGCGGATTCCCGTACCAGAACTCGTCCAAGCCTGCGGCTAGCGATCCCGACTCCGACTCGATCGTCCTCCAGGCGCTTGTCGCGGCCGGCCAGGACCCCCAAAGTGGGGCCTGGCTGCAGGGCGGCAAATCGGTGCTGGCGCACCTGCAGTCGGTTCAGGCGGCCAGCGGCGGCTTCGCATCTCCGGGCGGCGCGCCCGACGCATTCACGACGAGCCAGGTTCCGGCTGCCCTGATGCGAGCCCCGTATGGAGCGGCCCTTCACTGGACCGCCGGCCGAAGGCTGGCGACGACAGCTTGCGGGAATCCGACCGCTGCAGTGGCTGCGGCCCCAACCGCCAAGACAGCGGCCGGCCCCGGCTCCTCATCCACACCGTCCGGCGGCGTGCCCGAGATCCTCATTTACCTCGTTGTAGCTTTGGGCGGGGTCGTAGTCGTCGTCGGTGGCGGGCTGCTCCTTCGGCGGCCATGGAAGCGCTGATGCGACGGGCCTTGCAAATGCGGGTCGCGCTCGTACCGGCCCTCCTGACCGCGGCCATGGCAGCGCTCGTTTCGTTCGCGCCCGTGGCTGCGGTCGTGCCCGGCTGCGCGGCTGCCGTCTCCAACCACGCGCCCCTTGTTGTGGAGCACGCCAACGGCTCGGTCGTGACCCGTTGCGTCGCCTTTGACTCGGGCTCGATCTCCGGCGAGGAACTGCTGAACCGGTCTGGAGTGGCATGGTCCGGCCAGACATTCGGTGGCTTTGGCGTTGCCGTCTGTGCCCTCGACGCGGAGCCGGCGCGATACGTCTCGTGCCCCGGCCAGGACCACTACTGGGCTGTCTTCGTTTCGCGCGGCGGCGGTCCGTGGCAGCTTGCCAATATCGGTATTTCGACGCTCACCCTCGCCGATGGCGACGCGGAAGGCTTCCGCTACGTGCCGAGCGCAGGCACTCCGTCCGCGCCGGTCGCGCCCGGGGTGTGCAGCCCGCCGGCTGCGACGGCCACGGCCCGTGCGGGGGCAACGGCCGCTGCCACCATTGACGCCCCGGCCGGAGTC
>JAYUDR010000203.1:0-4192 GCA_043739665.1 Chloroflexota bacterium | reverse complement strand
CCTGGTAGGCGTATCTGCCGAAACCAAAGACCAAGGATCGGCTCGCCGGTGCTGGACGAACCATCTACTGATCAGGGAACCGGGACACTAGCGCTCGTCGACCGAATTGGCCTCGCCGTAAGGGTGAACTCCGTCACCCAGGAGAGAGGCCAGGACTCGACGTTCAAGAGCCCGCATTCCAGCCTCTTCCACCGGCTCGGCGTGATCCCAGCCGCAGACGTGCAGCGTGCCGTGGACCGCGAGCAGCAACAGCTCCTCGACCGGAGTCCAGCTGACGTCGCTGGTCTGGCCGCCCCTGCCTTCAGCGGCCTGGGCAATGGCCCGTTCCGCGGAGACGATTATGTCGCCGAGATGGGCCCGCAAGCCGGGCGGCAGCGCAAAAGCCTGCTTGAGGGCGGCGGCGACCCCGGGGTCGCGCTGACCATCTGCGCCGCGGTCGTGCTGAGGGAACGCCTCAGGCGGGAAGAACGGGAATGACAGGACGTCTGTGGCGCCGGAGGAGCCCATATGCGCGACGTTAAGCTCGGTCAGCTCGGTGTCCGCGGACAGGACGACGCCAATCGAGGCCGGACCCGGGGCACCGGCCGCTTCGAGGGCGGCCCGTACTGCCACAGCGACACGATTACGCGAGGCGATGTGGGGGATGCCGGGCCGAACCGTGACGTCGATCCGGAAAGGCGGGAGGTAGATGCAGGTAGTCGCGCCTTCGCCGTCGCTCACATCCAAACTCGCGGCTGTTGTGGTGTTTACTCCGCGCCTCCTTCGCCCGGCTTCCCGGGTTCGACGACCTGGTTCTGCGGGTAGGCAATCCGCTGGTGATACATGCCCTGGAGCTGGCCTACGAAGGCCTCCTTGATCTTATCCAGGTCTCGAATCGTAAGTTCGCATTCGTTGAGCTGACCGTCGGCCAGTCGCTCTTGGACAATGTGGCCAACCATCGCCCTTATTGTGGCCTCGTCGCGACTAGAAAGTGAGCGCACTGACGCTTCTACGCCGTCAGACAGCATCAGGATGGCCGCCTCGCGCGATTGTGGCCTTGGGCCGCCGTGGCGGAAGCGGCGCTGATCGACCGCGTCGGCCGCTGCCTTGCCGGCGGGCTGGC
Organism: Chloroflexota bacterium; assembly: GCA_043739665.1. Lineage (GTDB taxonomy): Bacteria > Chloroflexota > Limnocylindria > Limnocylindrales > CSP1-4 > Fen-1039. The sequence goes on along the minus strand of JAYUDR010000203.1, from coordinate 3,090 downwards.
TTTCTCCACCGAATGGCGCGGCTGCTGCCTGGCGGGCCTTGCCATACATAAAGCCCATGACCGCTGTCCCGTGGTGCTGTGGAATGAAGGCGATCAGCGGTTTTGGAAGGCGAGCCTTATAAGCCAGGTCTATGCCGTCGGGGACGTGCTGTCTGAGGATGGTCGCGGAATGCTCCGGGTCCAGCTGGTCGTGGATGTTGTCGCCGCTGGCCTGGTTCTCGATAAAGGCGAGTGGATTGGCCAGTTTTCCGACGTCGTGGTAGTAGGCCGCCGCCCGGGCCAGGAGGGGATCGGCGCCGATCGCCGCGGCCGCCCTCTCGGCCAGGTTCCCGACCATAAGGGAGTGGTGATACGTGCCCGGCGTTTCAATCAAAAGCCGGCGCAGGAGCGGCTGAGACGGATGGGCAAGCTCGAGCAATTGCGAGGCCGTGAGTATGCCGAACAGGTTGCCGAGAAGAGCGAAGCTCCCCAGGGTCACCACGGTCGCGATCAGCGCTCCGCCCGTCGCTGCCGCCGCCAGCTGCAGGACACCGGCCGTGTCGTGCTGGCCGAGCAACCCGAACGCCCCCACCACAACGATTTCGGTGACCGCCACAGCCAGCCCAGCCTGGATGAAGTAGTGCTGGCGCTCACCCTTGCCAATGGCCAGAACGCCCGTGAAGCCGCCAAGGAGAACGTACGCCGATAGCTCGACGGACGACCCGCTAATGGGCCCGGCGAGGACCGCGAGCAATGCGACCATGACGATTCCCACGCCCGCGTCCAGGAGCAGCGTCAGCAGCATGCCGGCGGCCGCGGTGGGCATGACATAGGGCAGCCAGAAGGCCCTCGCGCCGGGCACCTTCAGCGCCAGAACGGAGACGACAAAGATCAACCCGATCAGGGCCACAGTCCGGCCGCGATGCCAGTACTCGGGGCGGAACCGCCACAGCCAGGCCAGCAGTGTGGCCGCGACAAGAGTGCCTAGCAGCATCCACGCGGCAGCCTTGCCCCAATCCACGATGGGCTTGTCCAGACCGAAGTAGCGGATCTTGATCATGTCCGACTCGGTGATCTGGTGGCCCTGGTCCACGATAATCTCGCCGGCCTTCAGTGCGTCCGGGACGGGGGTCACACTGGCCACAGCCTGATCCCTGGCATGCTGGGTGAGGGTCTGGCTGTAGCTTGAGTTGGCCACGAACAGCGGCGTGATGATCGCCTCCGTCAGTTGCGCCTCGGCCAAGCTGAGTTCCGGGCTCGCAGGTACGAACTGGTGGGCCAGAGCCGTCAGCTGGGGCGCGAGATCGGTGTCTCGGATCTCGATCCGCTCGCCCGCCACAAGTCCGCTCTCGGCCGCCTGCTCCACGACCGGCCAGCGCGCCGGATCCAGGGTCTGCAGGATGGCCCGATTATCCAACGATAGCGACGGCAGGGCGGTCGGCAATGCGGCTTGGAGTGACGTTCGCCTTGCCTCCGGAGTCTTGGATAAAGCGAAGGCGTCATCGATCGGCTTCAGGGCCAGCTGCAGATCGGCTACCTGAACTGCCGCGATCGACTCGGCGCGAGCCGTGGTGTAGTCGTACTGGGGCGTGACAGCCGCGGCAGCCCTGTCCTGAGCGGTCTTCGTCTCGACGGCGTTAGGGATCGTGGCGTCGCGCGGAGCACGGATTGTCGTCGGCGACACCACGCCGCTCGCGTAGCCTGGGTTCGCCGGAGCCAAATCCCCAACGACGCCCGCACCGAGGGCGATCACGATCAGCGAGGCCGCGAGGACGAGCCTGGCAGCGTCACGTGGGCCGAACGCCCGCAGACGCTCGTGCGGCTCCCTCGAGGCGGAGACTTTCGTCACGATGCGGCGGCGGGGCCGGCCAGCAGCTGCGTGACCAACTGGCTGACAGCTTTCCCGTCGGCTCGGCCGCGTGTCTTGGGGGAGAGCCAACCCATGACCTTGCCCATGTCGCGCGGAGTGGCAGCGCCAGTCTCGGCGATGGCCTGCCGGACGAGGGCCGTCAGTTCGGCCTCCGACAGCGGTTGCGGCATGAACTCGGAGACGACCGCGATGGCGGCCTCTTCCTTGGCCACGAGATCCTCGCGGCCGCCCCCTCGGAACGTATCGACAGACTCACGCCGAACCTTGAGTTCGCGGGTCAGGATTCCGAGCATCTCGCCATCGGCAAGCTCGTGCTTGCCTTCCTTTTCGGCCTTCTGAACAGCCGCGAGCACCATGCGCAGCGAATCGCGGCGCATGGCGTCACTGGACCGCATGGCGGCCTTCAGCTCTTCATCGAGTCGCTTTCGGAGGGACACCGGCGTGGCACCTCTGGGCGGGCGGCGCGCCTGCAATCAGTCGCACGACCCTTCGACGGCGTGATTGGTCTCGCTAGCTCTGAGTCTGGCGAGCAACCTTCTTGCGCTTCGCTTCCTTGCGCTTGCGCTTCACGCTCGGCTTCTCGTAGTGCTCGCGGCGACGGGCCTCGGCCAGGATGCCGCTCTGCTGAATCTTCTTATTGAACCGGCGCAGGGCACTCTCGAAGCTTTCGTTTTCACCCACGCGGACTTCTGCCAATCCGGAAATCACCTCCTTAGGGGCTCGTTCGCGATCACGGCCGCCGCCACTCTCTTGCGAGCACGCGCAAACCGCCCACGAACAGGGCCCGGGAAGTGTAGACCGACGGGCGCCGGTGCGTCCAGCCGGGAGAGAGCGACGTGGAGGCGCGCAACCCAGGCCTGAGCGGGAGCCACCGCGCCCTACGGCCGGCCCGGGCCCGGTTCTTGCCGAATTCACAACACACCGGCATGCGGCAGTTGTCCTTCGGTCGAGTCTGCTCCGCGGCGGCCATCCTGGTGCGCAGTTCGGCTGTGCCGAAGCTATACCGCTCGGAAACGGGCTCCAAAGGGGCTGCCCGTATCGGACACCGTCGCGGGCATGGCGCCTGCCGCAAGCCGATCTCATGTGAATCCGGCAAGAACGCCGCCCGATCGGTCGCGACGGTGGTCCCGATGCCTAGAACGGCACCTGGTGCCAGGTCCGGCCGCCGTCGTTGGTGATATAGACCGTGGAGTGGTTGGAGCACGACCCGGTGGTCGCACCGTCCAGGCATGTGAAGCCCT
>JAYUDR010000202.1:0-10452 GCA_043739665.1 Chloroflexota bacterium | reverse complement strand
CCGGACGGCCCGGCATCATCGCCTTCCGCGGTGCGTTCCACGGGCGCACTTTCGGCGCCGCGTCGGTCACCAGCTCGAGCATCAACTACCGGCTCGGGTACGAACCACTCCTGCCCTCTGTCTACCTGACCCCCTTCCCCAACGTCTACCGCTACTTCGGGGATGACGAAGAGGCCGCGACGACGGGAGCCATGGGCGCGCTTCGAACACTCCTGGCACATGAGATCCCAGCCTCGTCGGTGGCAGCCATCATCATCGAGCCGATCCAGGGCGAAGGCGGCTTCAACCCGGCGCCGGTGGCCTTTCTGCGCGAGCTTCGTGCCCTTTGCGACACGCACGGCATCCTGCTGATCGCCGACGAGATCCAGTCCGGCATCGGCCGCACCGGCAAGATGTGGGCCTTCGAACATGCCGGCATCGTCCCCGACGTCGTTTGCGTCGCCAAGGCGCTCTGCAACGGCATGCCGATCGGGGCCATCGTGACCCGGCGCCAACTTCAGGAGCGCTGGGGCGTCGGGGCGCACGGAAGCACGTTCGGAGGCAACCCCGTCAGCTGCGCGGCCGGCGTGGCCGTCATGCGCACCATCGACGAGCAGGGCCTCGTCGCCAATGCGGCCGCCCGCGGCGAGCAACTGCAGACGGGCCTGCGCACCCTGATGGCCCAGGACGATCGCATTGGCGACGTTCGCGGCCGCGGCCTTATGGTCGGGGTAGAGCTGGTTAAGGACCGCGCCACGCGGGATCCGGACACAGACACGAGCGAGGCACTCATCGGGGCATGCGCCGATCAGGGTCTGCTGGTGCTCAACTGCGGCATGCACCACAACGTCATCAGGTTTCTGCCCCCGATCGACGTCACGGCTGAGGAGATCGCCACCGGCCTGGATCTCTTTGGGGCCGGGCTCCGCGCGGTGCCACGCACCAACGCCTAGCGGCGACGGGTCGCCCACGCCGCGCCCACGCCGCGCCCACGCCACGCCCACGCCCTCGCAGAAAAGTTGAGGCCCGCGGCAATCGCCACGGACCTCAACTCCGTTCGACGGATTTCGGGCACCTGGCCCTGTGACGGGCCCCGGCGAACCGGCAGTTCTGTAGCTAGCGGTTCTTTTCGAGGAACGTCATGACGTCCTCGAGGCGGAAGCGCCGGTCGCCCCGCTTGCAGACGCGATAGAACGGCAACTCTCCTCGATCGCCGAGACGCTTGACGGTGTTGACGTGCAGGTGAAGCATCGCCGCCACCTCGCTCGCGGTAAGCATCGGACCGAGTTGATTTGCGGCCATGGCAGCCATGGGTTTCCTTTGCGTCTGCATCTGCAACGGTGCCCCCGGGGTCCTGGCAAAGACCAGACCGGGTCCAAGTCGGAGGCGACGGAACCGTACAGACTCCACCCAACCGTCACAAGCCGTACTTTGGACTAGCGCCAGCGGTACCGGGCGCGGAGGAGCCACAGGTACGGGTCCGGATCCGCGACCAGTCCTACACGGCGCCCCGGCCGATCCTAGCTCGGCGTGGCTGCGGCACTCGCGGCGGCGCTGGGCGCGGCCGATGAACCGGGGATGGCTGACGCAGACGGCGACCCGGATGGGCTGAGACTTCCGGACGGCAGCGCCAGCGTGGGCTCGCCGGAGGCCGCCGGGGCGCCTCCGAAAATGGTGGGCGCAAAGGCGTAGTCGGACCCGAACGCCTGGTCGGCGCTGTCGAGCTTGTCCTTCAGCGCCAGGACGCCGTCCATGGACTTGGCGGCCACGACCTGGTCCAAAACGCCCACCTCAGCGCTTCCGTCCGCAATCAGCTGCTGCACGAACTGAGTGGCAGTCCCGCTCGGACTCGCACCCGGGCTGGCGCTCGCCTCGTCCCAGCTCTTGATCGTAGCGAGCTCGGCCATCCAACCCTTGGTATCGTCGCGAACCGTCTTGTATCCGTTGATAGCTGCGTTGAAGTCGTTGGCGGCTACCGCGACCGAGACCGCCCTGAGGTCGGCCGCTCGCTTGGGCTTCCAGGTGGATTCGATCCGCGTCCAGTTCTCTTTTGGCGTCGCCGTGTGCGGCCCAAAGCTTGTCCACGCCCAGACGCCGACAAAGATGATCGCGAAGGCGATGAAGACCGGGACGTAGGCCTTCACGTAGCTATATACGGTCCGCAACATCGAACTTCGGCCTACACGAACCAGACCGCGCCCTCGGCGAGCGACCGGGGCGGCCTTACGTTCGGTGGGCCTGGGGCTGGCCTTTCCCTTGGCCGCCTTGCCGCTCGGAGATGGCGACGCGCCGGTGGATGCCTTAGGCGTCACGGCCGCCGTGGCCTCGGCCGCAGATCCAACCTCAGCGGCGGCCGCTTCGGCCGCGCCGTTGGCGGCCGGCTTGCGCGCAGCATCGGAAGGCATGCGGGGAGCGGGCTTGCGGTGGCTGGGCGGCACCGCGTGGCCTCGACGCGATTGTGGCGACAAAGCGATCCTCCTGACGATGCCTGGGGCGGCCTTTCGGTGGCTCACCCCCGTGCTCGCAACCCCACCTACACGATAATGACGGGGCGTCGGAAGTCTATCGCGATTCGACGGCCCGGTGCCGTACCAGGCTCAAGCAGACCCGCCGCAATAGTGACTTCACTCCCTTCTCAGGTACCCCTTTGTCACCGATTCGCAACCTTTTCAACCTTGACCTTGGGCACTCTCTAATCGACACTCGCCTTTCCGCGACAGTAGTGGGCTCCTGCGTCTGGAGCAGGCCCCGCTGTCGCCGACGCCGGGTGGTTAACGGCTGGGATTTGTCGAGCAAGGACGGCGCAGAGTTGACGAAGAGAGGCGTGCCACGGCCCCAGGGTCTCTATGACCCCAAGTACGAACACGACGCTTGTGGCTTCGGTTTCGTCGTGGACATCGCCGGCCGCCCCTCTCACAAGACGGTCCGCGACGCACTCACCGTCCTGGTAAACCTTGAGCACCGTGGGGCCACCGGCTCTGAGAAGAACACCGGCGACGGTGCCGGCCTCACCATCCAGATCCCACACCGTTTCCTGTGCGACGTTGCGGCTAAGTCCGGCGTGAACCTGCGCGGCAAGGGTGGCTACGGCGTTGGCATGGTCTTCCTGCCCCAGGACAAGGCAGGCCGAGTGGAATGCTTCCGCTTGTTCGAGCAGGTCCTCGCTGACGAAGGTCTGCATTTCCTCGGCTGGCGCGAGGTTCCCACCGACAGTTCGAGCCTGGGTGCGAGCGCCAAGGCTGCCCAGCCTCTCATTCGCCAGGTCTTCATCGACCGACCAGAGCGCCTCGTCGAGGACCTCGCATTCGAGCGCAAGCTCTATATCGTTCGCCGCCTCGTCGAGAAAGCGGTCTCACGCTCGGCCATCCCGAGCCGCGGCGACTTCTACATCCCCTCGCTCAGCTGCCGCACCATCGTCTACAAGGGCATGCTCAACGCCTCTCAGCTGCAGGTCTTTTATCCCGACCTTGCCGACGAGCGCGTCGAGAGCGCCATCGCCATGGTCCACTCGCGCTTCTCCACCAACACATTCCCCTCCTGGCCGCGGGCGCATCCATACCGCTACATCTCTCACAACGGCGAGATCAACACTCTCCGTGGCAACGTCAACTGGATGCACGCTCGTCAGGCCCTGTTCAGTTCCAAGCTATTCGGTGACGAGCTGACCAAGGCCCTACCGGCCATCGACATGGAAGGCTCCGACTCGGCCATCCTGGACAACGTCTTGGAGCTGCTCTATCTGTCGGGCCGGTCCTTGGCCCATGCCCTCATGATGATGGTTCCGGAGCCGTGGCAGCACCACGAGTCGATGGCTCCCGAGAAGCGCGCCTTCTACGAGTTCCACGCCTGTCTGATGGAGCCGTGGGACGGCCCCGCCTCGATCGCCTTCACGGACGGCATCCGCGTGGGCGCGACGCTAGACCGCAACGGTCTCCGACCGGCCCGTTACTACGTCACCACCGACGGCCGGGTCATCATGGCCTCAGAGGCCGGCGTGCTCGACATCCCAGCCGACCAGATCGTGGCCAAGGGCCGCCTCCAGCCGGGCCGCATGTTCCTCGTCGACACGGCCGAGCAGCGCATCGTCTCGGACGAGGACCTCAAGCGGCGTATCACGACGGAACATCCCTACACGGATTGGGTCCGTGACTGGCTTGTCAAGCTGACCGAGCTGCCGCCTCCGCCGCGCATCATCGAACCCGACCATGAGACCGTACTGCGCCGACAGGAAGTCTTCGGCTACACGGCCGAGGATGTGCGCCTGGTCATCAACTCGATGGCCGCCACCGGCACCGACCCGGTCGGGGCTATGGGCAACGACCAAGCCCTGGCGGTTCTCTCGGAGAAGCCGCAGCTTCTGTATTCGTACTTCAAGCAGCTCTTTGCCCAGGTCACAAACCCGCCGATCGACGCCATCCGCGAAGAGATCATCACCGCCACCGAAATGGCCATCGGCCCGGAGGGCAACCTCCTCGAGGCGGAGCCTCGTTCTGCCCACCAACTCGAACTGCCCTCCCCGGTCCTTTCGAATGAGGAACTCGAAAAGATTCGCAGCCTCTCAACAGGCGACGTCTCGGGCAAGCCCGACCAGCGAGGCTTTAGCCCCATCACCCTGCCGATCCTGTTCAAGGTGGCGGACGGTGGCACGGGCCTGCGCAAGGCCATCGAGCAGGTCCTCGCTCAAGCCAGCGAAGCCATCAAGGAAGGCCGCAACATCATTATTCTTTCGGACCGTGGGCATAACGAGACCGAGGCGCCAATCCCGGCGCTGCTGGCCGTCTCGGCAGTTCACCACCACCTGGTGGAAGCCGGCACCCGCACCCAGGTCGGCCTCGTCCTCGAATCCGGCGAGCCCCGCGAGGTCCATCACTTTGCTCTGCTCATCGGCTACGGCGCCAGCGCGATCAACCCCTACCTCGCCTTTGAGACCGTTCACGACCAGGTCCGGTTGGGCATAATCACTGGCTCGGCCGAGTCGGCCGAGAAGAAGTACCGCAAGGCGATCGCCAAGGGCATCCTCAAAGTCATCTCGAAGATGGGCATCAGCACCGTCCAGAGCTACCACGGAGCCCAGATCTTCGAGGCCCTCGGACTCAGCCAGGACTTCGTGGATGAGTACTTCACCTGGACGCCCACGCGCATCGGCGGCATCGGCATCGACGTCGTCGCTCGGGAAGCACAGATGCGCCAGGATCGAGCGTATCCGCCCAAGCGCCCCATCTACCACAAGCAACTGGGCGTCGGCGGCAACATCCAATGGCGCTACGAGGGCGAGCGGCATCTCTTCAATCCGCTGTCCATCGCCCAGCTCCAGCACGCCACCCGGACCGGCGACTACGCCGCCTTCAAGGACTACTCGAAGCTCATCGACGATCAGTCCGAGGGGCTGTGCACCCTGCGCGGCCTGATGGACTTCAAGCCAAACCACCGCCACCCGCTCGCGCTCGAAGAGGTCGAGCCGGTCGAGTCGATCGTCAAGCGCTTCAAGACCGGCGCCATGAGCTACGGCTCCATCTCGCAAGAGACGCATGAAGCACTCGCCATCGCCATGAACCGGCTCGGTGCAAAGTCGAACACCGGCGAAGGCGGCGAGGACCCGGCCCGCTTCGAGACGCTGGCCAACGGCGACTCCCTAAAGAGCGCGATCAAGCAGGTCGCTTCCGGCCGGTTCGGGGTGACCAGCGAGTACCTCGTCAGCGCTCGTGAAATCCAGATCAAGATGGCCCAGGGCGCCAAGCCCGGCGAGGGTGGCCAGCTGCCCGGGACCAAGGTCTACCCCTGGATCGCCAAGGTCCGCCATTCGACTCCGGGCGTGGGCCTCATCAGCCCGCCCCCGCACCACGATATCTACTCCATTGAGGATCTGGCCGAGCTAATCCACGACCTCAAGAACGCCAACCCGGACGCCCGCATCTCCGTGAAGCTGGTGTCGGAGGTGGGCGTCGGGACGATCGCGGCCGGCGTGGCCAAGGCTCACGCCGATGTCATCCTGATCAGCGGCCACGATGGTGGAACCGGTGCCTCGCCGCTGTCGTCGATCAAGCACGCCGGCCTGCCGTGGGAACTCGGCGTCGCCGAGACCAACCAGACCTTGCTCCTGAACGATCTCCGCTCCCGCGTCGCGATCGAAGTCGACGGCCAGATGAAGACGGGCCGTGACGTCGTCATCGGGGCGCTGCTGGGCGCCGAGGAATTCGGCTTCTCGACCGCGCCACTCGTGACGCTCGGCTGCGTGATGATGCGCGTCTGCGACAAGAACACCTGCCCGGTGGGCGTCGCCACGCAGGACCCCGAACTTCGGAAGCGCTTCAACGGCGATCCCCAAAGCGTGGTCAACTTCATGAACTTCGTGGCCATGGAAGTTCGCGAATACATGGCCCAGCTCGGGTTCCGGACCTTCGATGAAATGGTCGGCCACTCCGAACGGATCGAGATGCGGCGCGGCATAGATCACTGGAAGGCCCACAGCCTCGACTTCCGCCGCATCCTCTTCCAGCCCAAGATTCCCAAGACCACGCTCCGGACCTGCCAGATCAGCCAGGAGCACAAGCTCGGCGAATCGCTCGACTCCACGACCCTGATCCCACTCTGCCAGCCGGCCCTTGAGCGCGGCGAGCGGGTCGAGGCCGAGCTGCCGATCCGTAACGTCAACCGCGTCACCGGCACCACCCTGGGCTCAGAGGTCACGCGCCGCTACGGTGGTGCGGGCCTTCCGGAAGACACCATCAAACTCCACTTCCGGGGCTCGGCCGGGCAGAGCTTTGGGGCATTCATTCCGAAGGGCATCACCCTGACCCTCGAGGGCGATGCCAACGACTACATCGGCAAGGGCCTGTCGGGCGGCAAGATCATCCTCTTCCCCCCGCGCGAGTCCAAGTTCGTGGCCGAGGACAACGTCATCACCGGCAACGTGGCTTTCTATGGGGCCACTTCCGGCGAGATTTACATCCGAGGCATTGCGGGCGAGCGCTTCGGTGTTCGCAACTCGGGCGTTGACGCGGTGGTTGAGGGCGTGGGCGATCACGGCGGCGAGTACATGACCGGCGGCAAGGTCGTGATCATCGGCAAGACCGGGCGCAACTTCGCCGCGGGCATGTCCGGCGGCGTGGCCTACGTCCTGGACGAAAGCGGCGAAGGCGGGGCTGCCGGCGGCGGCTTCGAACGAGTCTGCAACAAGGAAATGGTCCAGCTGTTCCCGCTCTCGGATCCGGAGGAAACGGCGCAGATTCGTCGTCTCCTTGAGCGGCATGTCGAGTACACAGGCAGCACCAGGGCACAAGCGCTGCTGGACGACTGGCGGACAACGGTGAGCAGGTTCATCCGCGTCGTTCCCAACGACTACCGCCGCGTCATCGAGGCTCAGGCCAGGATGCGCGAGCGGGGTCTTTCGCAGGCTGAGGCCGAAATGGCCGCGTTTGAGGAAAACGTTCTGGACGCGCGTCGAGTGGCAGGGAACTGAGCGATGGGCAAGCCGACTGGTTTCATGGAGTTCGGGCGCGAGGCGCCTCATGTCCGGCCACCCCTCGAGCGGGCCAAGGACTGGGCCGAAAGCCACCCGGCCTACGAAGAGAAGACGCTACGTGAGCAGGGCGCCCGCTGCATGGATTGCGGGATCCCCTACTGCCACACCGGTGAGATGGTCAACGGCATGGCCATGGGATGCCCGATCCACAACCTCATTCCGGAGTGGAATGACCTCGTCTATCGCGGCCAGTGGCAAGAGGCGATCATCCGCCTCCACAAGACGAACAACTTCCCGGAGTTCACCGGGCGGGTCTGCCCGGCCCCGTGCGAAGGGTCGTGCACGCTCGGCATCAGCCAGCCGCCGGTCACTATCAAGACCATCGAGAACGAGATCATCGAGCACGCTTTCCTGGAGGGCTGGGTCGTCGCCGAACCGCCGCTGGCCCGCACGGGAATGAAGGTCGCTGTCGTCGGCAGCGGGCCGGCCGGCCTTTCCGCCGCCGCGCAACTCAACCGAGCCGGCCACGAAGTGACCGTCTTCGAGCGCGACGATCGGGTCGGCGGCCTGCTCATGTACGGCATCCCCAACATGAAGCTCGACAAGTCGATCGTGGAGCGCCGCATCAGACTCCTCGAGGCGGAGGGGATCAAGTTCGTCACGAACACTGCAATCGGCAGGGACGTTCCTGCCGAGAAGCTGGTCAAGGACTACGATGCCGCGGTTCTCGCCGTCGGCTCCACCATCCCGCGCGACTTGCGAGTCGATGGCCGCGAACTGGCCGGAGTCCATTTCGCCATGGACTTCCTGGTCGCCAGCACCAAGGCGCTGCTCGGCGGGCCGGCCACGCCCATCTCCGCGGCCGGCAAGCACGTCGTTGTCATAGGCGGCGGCGACACCGGCACCGACTGCGTCGGCACGGCTATCCGCCAGGGCGCAAAGAGCATCACCCAGCTCGAGATCCTGCCCCGGCCGCCCGAGACGCGCGCCGATGACAACCCCTGGCCGCAGTGGCCCAAGGTCTACAAGATGGACTACGGTCAGGAAGAGGCCGCGGCTCTTTGGGGCGCCGATCCGCGCCGCTATCTCGTCAACACGCGCCGGCTTGCGGGCGACGACAATGGCCACGTGGCCGAGATCCAAACGGTCGAGATCGAGTGGGTTCACAGCCCCGGCAACCGGCCCGAGATGCACGAGAAGCCCGGCACGGAGACAACGTTCCCGGCCGACCTTGTCCTGGTCGCGATGGGCTTCGTCGGTCCGGCGCCCGACCTGCCTACGGCCTTCGGCTGCAAGCTGGACCACCGCGGCAACATCATCCATGACGACGAATACATGACGACCGTGCCCGGCGTCTTCTCGGCCGGCGACTGCTCTCGCGGCCAGTCGCTCGTTGTGTGGGCCATCCAGGAAGGCCGCCAGGCCGCCCGCGCCGTCGACAAGTACCTGATGTACGGCGAAACGGTCCTGCCGGACTATTAGGCCTCACGGCCTTTGGGCCGGGGCTACGGCCCGATGTTGAGATGTACCAGCGTGTAGGTGCCGTTTACCGAGTCCACTGCCCAAACCCGCCCCTGGCCGTCCAGCGCGATCGTCTCGATGTGAGGCGCCGTGCCGGCTGGGAACGCGCCATGGCCCGAGACCTTGCCGTCCTTGTCCCGAACCTGCAGCTGACCTGTAGCGTTGTTGTAGAGCGCGGCCGAGCCGTCCGAGCCGCCGGCAACCAGGTCGGCCGACGCCAGGACGGGCTCGATCATGGCGGCGGCGCCGCCGCGAGCAACCCGCCAGCCGGGCGGAGTGCCCGCGGTCAGGAGCTTGTCCCCGGCTGCGGCCATCGCCGGCGCACTGAACTTTGTGTCCGCCCGAGCACCCGGGGTGGCGTCGGCGCCGAACCCGAAGCCGCTCGCCGAATCGGCGATGACATACACGCGACTACCGGCGACTGCGACGCCACCGGTCATGGCAAAGCCGTCAGACATTTCGATCTGGCCGACGACCTGCAGTGACGCGTCCACCACGGCCAGCGATCTGACCCAGTTCCGCGCGACCAACGCCTGGCCGTCGGAGTCGAAGGCAATCCCCGCGATCCATGGGTCAGGCTTCCCGATCTTGGGGTCGCTCTGGATGCCCTTGTCTGATGCGGCGAAGGTCATGCTCGTCTGAGTGTCCGTAGACGGGTGGTACACGAACAGCTCAGAACCGGCGCCGATCCAGGGTTCGCCATTCGGAGCAACGGCAAGCCGGTCCCGGACCGGATCGTAGGTGGCTCCGGTGATTGGAACCTTGGTCATGCCCGTCGTTGCCACGTCGTAGCCATACAGCGCAATGGGCCCGCCCGACAAGCCGCCGATGAACCACAAGGTATCTCCCTTGGCGTCGGCCACCAGCGGGCCGAGGGGTCCGGGCAGTGCCAGACCGTCGCGGGCGGCGATGGTTCCGGGCGAACCGATAGGCGTCGGCAGAGCGCCCGCGATCGAGCCTGGCAGGTCGGTGACCGCGAAGAGCGCCACCGATGTGCCATCCCTGGATTCCAGAGCGAGCATTCGGCCGTCCGGAGACCATGGGCTGTGCAGTAGGGCCGAGTACCTGGGCTGATCCGCGGACACGACCAGGGCCAGGTCGGGCCTCACAACGAGGCTCGTCGCTGAGAGGTCCAGCAAGGTCGTCTTTGTATCCGCGCTCGCAATCCGGAGCGGGGCTCCAACCGCATCGACTTCGAGTTGCGGACCGAGCGATGAAGGGATCGCCCAGTTGAAGGTGACGCCACCGAAGTCATGGATCGTCGCGGTCGCGCCCACCAGGGTCACGCTGCCGGCCGTGGTGAAGCCGTAGACGTCGTCGTTGCCGCTCCAGCCCAGGAGCCGGGCGTTTCGCACAGTCTTGACCTGCCCGGTCGCGAAGTCCAGGATCTCGAGATCCTTGTCGGACTCGGCTGCCAGGCGGGTCCCGCTCGGGTTGAACGCCATGGCCCCGCGAACCCCAGGCGCGGTCGCTACGACCCGACCGCTGGC
>JAYUDR010000201.1:0-4251 GCA_043739665.1 Chloroflexota bacterium | reverse complement strand
TGGAAGCCGCGCTGACGGGGGCTCCAACGGCCCATTAGTTCCGGGCGCCGAGCGTCCCTACCGGCCCGAGAAAACAGCCCCGAACCAATCGAGCACGGTTCCGTGGAAGAACACCTGCGTGCCCGACAGGCTACTGAGGAGATGGCGCTGCCCGCTCGGGTCGACACCGGTGAATGCCAGCCAAGCCCAAGTGGCTCCCGGCGAGCGATCAAGGCGAAGGCCGCCGGTCAGGGTTGCGGCGTTTGCCGGCCAACCTTGGCCGCCGTACCAGACGGAATTGCCGTCGGGTGAGGTGCCGGCAGCGCTCCACTGCAACGGCGCGGTCATGAACGGCACGGTCTCAGTCGGATCGAACCCACCTCCCCGCGCAGGGTCTGTGCCTCGCCAGGCCTCGATGCGCAGATCCGTCCAGCCGGTCAGGCGGGTTCGATCGGACACGTCGATGGCCAGCTCCTCGTAGCCCCCGAATGTGGATCCGCCGCTGTCTGCTTTGGCGGCCCAATTGGGCATCGGGGCACCTATGCGATCAGAACCGGCCGGCCACCCCGAGAATGCCCTGTCCGTGGCGGCCAGCATGGGGCCGAAGAGCGCATTCGCGCCAAGCAGGATCCCCACGGCCACAGCCAAGCCGAGCGCAATGCGCCGCGGGAAGCCGAGCCGGAACGGCCGGGTCTGCCAGGCCCCGGCGAGCCACCACAACGGCAGCGTAACCAATGCGACGACTCCCGGCCAGTTCAGCGGTCCGGACCAAATCGCCAGCGCGTATGTGAGTACCAGTGCCGCGCCAATGGGCATGGTGAGCCAACGCACCAGCGGCGCCGCGTATCCGGCCCGAGCGGCAAAGGTGGGAGTCAGCAGCCGGGCGGCCACGAAGACCGCGACGCCAAGGGCCACGATATTGGGAATTGCGCTGGTGCCTGTGTCCAGGCCACTCCAGGCGCCACCGGCCTGGCGCGCCGCCACGGCAATCGCGGTTGAGATTAGGAGGGCCGCCACCGTCACCACTGCCCAGCCCACGAGACCGCCCCAAACACCGCCGCGCACCAAGCCCCAGGCTCCCGCACCCGCCGCAGCCAGCAGCCGAGTCCGGTCGCGCCGGGCACGGGTCAGCTCGTGGGCCAATCGTTCGGCCGGCCCCAGTCTCTCCACCGCGGCCCGTTCCGCCTCGGCCCGGTCCAAACCCTTCGCTTCCATCGCCGCGGCAGAGTCGGCCAGATGCGATCGAAGCTCGTCGAGAATGTCGGCTCGCTCAAGCGCGTCAAACGGCAGATGTTGCTCGACCGACTCCAGGAAACGCTCGCCGAAACGCTCGCTTTCGGACCCGTCCTCAGCCATTAGTGGCACCCACGGTCACCAGCCGGACGCTCTGCGCAAATTGCTCCCATTCGGCCGATTGGGCGCTGAACATGTGGAGCCCGCCGGCCGTTATCTGGTAGTAGCGACGGCGCGGTCCCAGGCCGCCGTCACGCCACGAGCCCTGCAGCGCGCCCTGCTTCTCCAGCCTGTGGAGCGCCGGATATAGCCAGCCTTCGCCCGGATCGATGAACGCCGCACTCCGCTCGCGGATCCGCTGGGCGATCTCATAGCCGTACAACTCGCCGTCCTTGAGCACGCCGAGTATCAGCAGGGCCGTCGTGCCCCTCAGCAGCTGCGAGCGATCCACAACCTACCTCACCGTGTGATGTAGGAACAATAGCGCAGCCGCTCGCGGCGTCAAGTGGCGCGGGCGGCGCGGCGGCGCGGGCGGCGGTCAGATCGTTGCCGGAGCGGTCGAGACAACCGCGGAATTGGGGTTCGGGCCGAGCGGCCGCCAGCGCCACAGCCACATGATGGTGGCCGCTGCGACCACGACCGCCACGCCGCTCACAACCGTGTAAGCGGACACGAGCCACAAGAGGCCCATCGGCACGGCCAGGAAGACAAGCCTTGTCCGCCAGGGCTCCTTGAGCCCTCCGGCGATGGCCCAAGCCAGGATCGGCAGCATCAGGCCGGCCTCGTAACCCCACACGCGCGGGCCGGCGGCCATTGTTAGCAAACACGCCGCGCAAGCCGCCTCGACGATCGGAGCGCGGGCCAGGCCGCGCAGAGCCAACAGCACGACCGCGGCCCCGCATGCGACCGGGGCCCAGAGGGGTACGCCGGGCAGTCGGGCGACCAACCCCGGCAGGCTGATCGCCTTATCGGCGTTGTGCACGAAATCGGGAGCTAACCACGGCTGCATCCCCGACCACCAGGAGACCGGCCAAGCCCAATCGCCCGCCGCCGCCGCCACGCTGATCAGATAGCCGGCCGCCATCACGACTCCGGCCACGACCACAGACCGCCATCGGCCGCGCAGGACGAGAAGGCCGAGCAGGAACAGACCCAGCGTCGGCTTGTACATGAGCAGACCAACGGCAAGACCGACCTCCAAGTGGCTGTCGCGGCGCAGTGCATCGATAGCCCATAACGCCAGGACGACCGCGAGGGTCGCGTTTTGACCGATGTCGGCCGAAGCCGCCGTCGGCGTCCAGGCGAACGCCAGCAGCAAGGTCACCGACGCAGGCAACTCGAAGATGCGGGCCAGCAACACCCCGGCGACAGCCACGAGCGCAACCATGAGCAGCGCCTGGATCACGAAACCGAGCCAGATCGGCAGGTTAGAGACGGGCGCGAAGGCATAGGCCACGGCCGGCGGGTATCGCCAGTAGTCGACAGCGACGCCATGCGCCAGCTGCCACGCGGAATGGCGCGCCCCGTCCACCAAGTCCAGGCTTCCGACGGTGGCTCCGGCTGCCCAGAATGCCGGCCAGTCCGAGCCCCCATTGATCAGGGCCGTATCGATCGGGACCAGGCCGAGGACGGCCAAAGCCACTCCCCACACGCGGACGCGCTTGGGCGGCAAGTGCAGGGGCCCGAGTTTCGTCCGGAAGGGCCACGGGCGCGCGTCCGTCCCAGCCGGGGCCGAAGCCACCGCCACCGCCGGCGTCGTCGAGCCGCTCACGGTCGGCCGAACCCCGCTTACGCTCGCGCCTGCGCCAGCCGCTCGAGGATGATCGGCTTCACCTGCGAGATATCGACCCGAATCTGCTCCATCGAGTCGCGGTCTCGGATGGTGGCCTGGCCGTCTTCAAGTGAGTCGACGTCGATGGTGACGCACCAAGGCGTCCCGATCTCGTCCTGGCGGCGGTACAGCTTGCCGATCGCGGCTGTGTCGTCGTAGACGGCCATGATGTCTCGGGCCAGGTCTTCGCGCAGCTTGTGGCAGATGCCCACGATCTCTTCGCGCTTCTTGAGAAGCGGCAGGACCGCGACCTTGTACGGGGCGAGATCCGCGTTGAAGCCCAGCACTACGCGCTTCTCGCCGCGGACCTCTTCCTCGCGATAGGCATCGATCAGGAATGTGAACGCGGCCCTGTCGCCACCGGCCGACGTCTCGACGACCCAGGGCACGTACTTCTCCTCCGTCGCGGGGTCGAAGTACTCGAGGTTCTCGCCGGTTGCCTCCTGATGGCGGCCCAGGTCCCAATCGCCGCGGTTGTGGATGCCCTCGAGTTCCTTCCAGCCAAACGGGAAGCGGTATTCAATGTCGACCGCCTTCTTGGCGTAGTGAGCCAGTTCGTCGGGTCGATGCTCGCGGAAGCGGAGCCGGGCGGGGTTGACGCCGTAGCGTTCATACCAGGCCTTGCGGCGCGGCATCCATTCCTCGAAAACCGCGGCCGCCGTCTCCGGCTTGACGAAGTACTGCATCTCCATCTGCTCGAACTCGCGCATCCGGAAGACGAAGTTGCCTGGGCTGATCTCGTTGCGGAAGGCCTTGCCGATCTGGGCGATGCCGAAGGGCAGCTTCTTGCGGCTCGACTCGCGGACGTTTCGGAAGTTGACGTAGATGCCCTGGGCCGTCTCCGGGCGTAGGTAAACCTGGGCAGCCTCTTCTTCGACCGGGCCCATAAAGGTCTTGAACATAAGGTTGAACCGGCGCGGTGGGCTCAGTGGTCCGCCGTCTGCCGGGCACTTGAGACCGAGACGATCGACCACCGTCGGGTCCAAAAGCTCGGTGTTCGTCAGGTCCTCGGCGCCGGGCAGCTCGTCGAGCCGGAAGCGCCGGCGGCACGTCTGGCACTCCACCAGCGGGTCGGTGAAGTTGGCGACGTGGCCGGACGTGACCCACACCTGGGGCGCCATGATGATGCTGGCGTCCAGGCCGACGATGTCGTTTCGCTCCTGAACCATGGCCCGCCACCAGGCCCGCTTGACGTTGTTCTTGAGTTC
>JAYUDR010000200.1:0-4252 GCA_043739665.1 Chloroflexota bacterium | reverse complement strand
GAGCGGACGCTGCGACAGGGCCAGCCGATCGCCAACCAGTGGGACTTCGAGGCCCGCCTGATTGCGGACGCCCTGCTCGCGGTCGGCTCCGGCTTGTCCTACCGTGCGGCGGCCCAGGCGATGCGCGTCTCGGCTCGACGTTTCCGCATGAGCAACGGCGTGCCGATCGTGTCGCCATGGGGCGGCAGCGTCATGCGCTACCTCGACTACTTCGGCCGCTTGGTGCTCGACCAGATCGAGCACAAGGAGTGGCCCGAGGTCCTCGTCCTCGACGCCATGCCACTGCGGAAGCGGACGGTCACCGACGACGATCCCTTCGCCTTCGAGCAGTCGGGGTCGGGAGCGATCCTGGTCTCCGTCGGCTACACGGATCCGATCACCCAGCCGCGGCGGCGGCAACGCGATGACGACGACAAACTGGTCGCGGTCAAGCCGACCACCAAGCGCCGGCCGCATGTCTGGAAGATGGCTCTCAGCGGCGGCTACAACCGCTGGGCCTGGGCCGACTTCCTCGCCGAGATTCCCGGCACACCCAAGTGGATCGTCGTCGATGGCGAGGCGCCCGTGCGGCTCGGGATCAAGCTCCGCTGGGGCGATGGCCCGGACGCTCCGATCATCTTCTCGTGCGAGGGCCATCTCCAACGCAAGTTCCGCGATCGCGCGCTCACCCAGGACAAGATCCCGGGCGTCGATGTCGCCCGGTTGTGGCCGGAGCACAAGCGGAACGTGCCGAGCGCCGAGCAGGCTCGTGGGCCGCTCTGGTCACGCGACGACTACCGACGCCTCCTGGACGGGGTGCTTGCGTTTCCCGAGGACAAGGTGGTCAACGTCTCGGCCTGGCTGCGAGCGCACGACGACACGATTCGCCGGCAGTTCGACCTTCTCGACGCCCATCGCGGCCTCGGCTACAAGCGGGGAAACGGCGCTGCGGAGGCCGTCATCACGCGGCTGGGGGACGCCCTCGGAGATCGCGTCAAGGTCATTCAGAACGTCTATCGCACCAACATCATGCTTGGCCTCATGGCCGCCCACATGGGCAAAGTCGACGACGACGCGACCTACATGCGGATCATCCGCGACGAACTGGCGCGCACCGATGGCCGCCCGAAAGTCGCCTGGCGTGAGCGCCATTTCACCGGCCGAGTTCGCCGCGCGCAGGCCAACCCGGAAGGGTCGTTGTTTCACCTGGCCGACCACTATCAGCGGCTCGGAGAAGAGGGCCAGCGGAGTTACTGGGTCGGCAAGCAGGCGTCATCGATGGAGAAGAAACTCCTCGAACACAACGTCTACCACTTCCTCAACGGCTACCCGGCGCTGACGCTCACCGGCAGCAGGACGCCGTCGGTCAGCCTCGCCGGAGTCCACCTTCGAGACCTGCCGCTGATCCGCCGCGAGTGGGATCCCGCCAACCCGGGCGACCCGGACACCATCGCCGCGACTCACTACAAGGAGCAGGTCGGCTGGGTCTGCTTCGAGGACCCGTCGCATTGTTGGAGGGCGACCGTGCTCGCGCGCTGTGGGCGACTCAACGGCTGCCCGGAGTGTCAGAGGTTACGAGGTGCGGCCGCCCCAACGCAGACCACCGAGCGCCAGCACCTTCGCCGAATCCGTGACGGCTGGGGAGCCTACGACGAACCGCAGGCGCCGCTGGTCACGACGGCGACCATCGGGCTTGCGTCGAGCGACCAGCACTCCTAAGCGCCGCCGCCTGTCAGCGCCGCCGGCCTACGGCGCTGGCGTGCTGAAATCCACGTAGAGCACGCCCTGTTCGGCAGTCGGACACCCGCCCGTGACGAGCGAGCCTTCGCTCGCGACCACACGACCGCGCTCGTCAAGAAGTTCGAGATCGGGCTCGAATCTGACGCTGTATCCGAGCGGCCAGCCCAGTTCGGTTCGCGCACCGTCGGGACCTGTCATCCATACGAGCCGCGGATCAACCGCCGACCCGCGGAGCCGATACTCGACGACAAAACCGCCGCCTGCGCACAGGTTTCCATCGCCCCACCTCGCAAGTGGAGCCCACTGCTCCCCTGGACCCAGAGTGCGACCTGGCGTTGGAACTGCCGTAGCGCACGCCGTTAGAAGCAACCCCACAACAAGAGCGAAGGAACGGAGACGAAGCATGACACCAATGTCATCGACATCCGGCTCGTAGTCAAGGCGATGGAAACCCTTCCAACTTTCCGCACCAAACGCCTATAACACACAGGGGCCGGTCCAGCGAGCACGAACCGACACTATCTGCTCATGGTGTCGCCGAAGCGCGCGCCAGCGCCTCTCCTTTACGGGCGAGCAGCTGACTTGGCCCGGGCCGCATCGACATGTCGCGCTACCCTAATCGAATGTCCTTCATCACCAACTGCCAAGGTTGCCCTTACGGCGGCAGAGCGATCGGGCCGCGCGGCGATCCCGCGAGCCGCATCGTCCTTGTCGGCGAGGCTCCTGGGGCAACCGAGATAGCGGTTGGAGAACCATTCTGTGGACCGGCTGGCGACGTCCTTCGACAGGCGCTGGTGGCCGCGGAGATGCCGGTGGCGACCGTCTTCATCACCAACGCTGTCGCCTGTCTGCCACACCCGGTCCATCCACGTATCAAGGCCATCGACAGCTGCCGGACACGTCTCGCGCAGGATCTCGAGATGCATCCCCGCGCGGTCATCGTCGCCCTCGGCGCGACGGCCATCAGGGCGGTGACCGGTTTGCGTGGGTTTCATGTCACGAAGAAGACGCCCCACGCGGAGCTCCCGAGCGCCTGGGGGCCGGTCGTTCCGACCCTGCACCCGGCCTTCGTCCGCCGCCGCGGGCTGGGCGGGCCAGAGTATCGAACGCTGGTCGATGACCTCCGGCGAGCGCTCGATCGCGCCTCCGCGCTGGGGGATTGAGGGTCGACGTGCGGGTTGCGACGATCCCGGAGTTCCGGCTGCGGTTCCCGCTAAGCGATGTCCGGCAGTGGGCGGACCGCTACCCCGACGCCGATGACTCGGAGGTCGAGGCCATCGGCGAGTCCGCCCGACAGCAGGGCTGGTACACCCGGGACCAGTTCCTCCGTGTCACGCTCTGGAAGACGGAACGGAGCAAGAGCCGCTGCGCCAAGAACAGCGCGGCGACCGTCCGAGAGATCACGAATGTCGCCCTTCACGCGACCAGCGAGCGCCTCCGTATCGGCGCGCTGACCCTGCTTGAAGGAGTCCAGGTGCCTACGGCCTCGGTGCTCCTGCACTTCGCCCATCGCGAGCCGTACCCCATCGTCGACTACCGAGCCCTCTGGAGCCTCGCCGTCGACCCGGCGCCTGCCTACTACTCTTTCGAACTCTGGTGGGCATACACGCAGGAGTGCCGGGCGCTCGCGATGGAGACGGGCGTTGCAATGCGGACCCTTGATCGGGCGCTATGGCAATACTCGAACGAGCATCAGGAGCCGCGGTAGCAGCAGGCCGTGATCGGCCACGATGCTTCCATCGTGTCGACGACTTTGTCGACTGGCTGGCCAGAAGGTCCTCATCTTCGCCGAGTTCGCGAACACGGCACGGTATCTCCACCGCGAGCTCAGGAAGGCCGGGATCGACGGCCTCGGTTAGGTGGACAGCGCGACTTCCGACCTGGCGCCGAGGGGTCCGACCTAAGTGAGCCGCAGCTAATCAGCAGTCGGTGCGGTTTGGCCGGCCGCCGCTCCGCGATTCCGCCCGATGAGGAACCGGGAGTAGTCGTCGACTAGGCCGACGATCCAGACCTTCTCGTATTCGCGGACCGAGCGGCGCAGGAAGAACTGGCCCTTGATGTCGATGTGCCACAACTCATTGGGCCGACCGCGCTCATTGGCGGGACCGCGCTCATTGGCGGGACCGCGCGCTCGTCGGGCCGAGGGGCGGGCCGTGCCGAACTCGGCCAGCAGGCCGTCGACCGCGTGGTGGTCGAGCGGGTAGATCTCACGGCTCGTGAACTCGGCGGCCAGGCGCTTCGAGTTCCAGTAGGTGAGCAGGCGGACGACGATCACCGTCTGCTCGACCCACGTCGGCAGCCGTTCCCGCTGTGGGCCGCGCCCTCGATCGACGAGACTGTCGAGTCCACCGGCTTCTCACCGGGCCCGCCAGCGATGAAGGCTTGCCCGACTGACCCCGAGGGCGAGGGCCGCCGGGATGCCCTCGTCGCGGGTGACACGGACGCACCGGAGCCGCCGGCGCAGGCTGGCCAGGTCAGCCCGTGGCGATGGCCCAGGTGGTCGGCCGCCACGAGTGGCCAGGAGGAGGAAGCC
>JAYUDR010000199.1:0-4257 GCA_043739665.1 Chloroflexota bacterium | reverse complement strand
TGGCCCAGGCGGACGTCGGAATCGCAATCGGCGCCGGCACGGACGTGGCGGTTGAGACGGCCGACATCGTGCTCATGAAGAGCGACCCCATCGACGTCCTCGGCGCCATCGCCCTGTCCCGGGCTACCGTCCGGAAGATGCGCCAGAACCTCCTGTGGGCCGTCGGCTATAACACGATCGCCTTCCCGATCGCGATGGGCCTGTTCTACCCGTGGTTCGGCCTGATCTTGCGCCCGGAGATCGCGGCCATCAGCATGGCCGGCAGCTCATTCCTGGTGGCGATGAACGCGCTGCTCCTCAAGCGGACGAAGCTCGAAGGGATCCGTCGTTATGGTCAGTGAATCGGATGCCGGCCTCTAGCTGGCTAGCGTTGGAGAGACTCCAGCGCGAAACATTTGGTTATTTCCTAGAAGAGACCAATCCTCGGAATGGGCTGGTCTCGGACAGCACGCGCCAGGGAGCGCCGTCGAGCATTACCGCCATTGGGTTCGCCCTCGCGGCCTACGTTGTCGGTGCGGAACGCGAATTCATTACACGCACCGAGGCCATCGAACGCACGCTCACGGTGCTCCGGTTTCTGTGGGACAGCCCGCAGGGTGAGGCAAGGGACGCGACAGGCTACAAGGGATTCTTCTACCACTTTCTGGATATGCAGACCGGCCGGCGGGCGTGGCAGTCTGAACTTTCAACGATCGATACGACGTTCCTGCTCGCAGGGGCATTGGCCGCCGCCACCTATTTCAACCGCGAGGCGAACGAGGAGCGCGAGGTACGGACGCTTGCCGACGCCCTCTACCGCCGCGTTGACTGGCGGTGGGCGCAGAACGGCAGGTTGACGGTCGCCCAGGGGTGGACGCCTGAGCGCGGATTTCTGAAATACCGGTGGGAGGGCTACAGCGAGGCGATCCTCCTGTACGCGCTTGGTTTGGGATCGCCCACGCACCCGCTGCCGGAGAAGAGCTACGAAGCCTGGACGGAGACGTACCGCTGGAAGAAGCTCTACGGCCAGGAGTTCCTGTACGCCGGGCCGCTCTTTATCCATCAGTTCTCGCACGTCTGGATAGACTTTCGCGGCGTCCAGGACGACTACATGCGCGAGCGCGGCATCGACTACTTCGAGAACAGCCGCCGCGCCACCTTGGCCCAACAGCAATACGCGATCCGTAACCCAAAAGGCTTCAAGGGCTACGGCGAACACTGCTGGGGGATCACGGCCAGCGACGGGCCCGGCCCGGCGACTCGCCGGATCGATGGTGTTGAGCGCCGCTTCTACGACTACAAGGCGCGGAGTATTCCGTACGGCCCGGACGACGGCACCATCGCCCCTTGGGCGGCGATCGCCTCGCTGCCGTTCGCGCCCGAGATCGTGCTGCCGACGATGCGCCACTTCGACGGCGCCCACCCGCAGATGTCGAGCAAGTACGGCTTACGGTGCAGCTTCAACCCGACCTTCAGAGACGGCTCTCGGGATGGGCAGGGTTGGCACTCGCAATATCACTATGGCCTCGATCGGGGGCCGATCGTCTTGATGATCGAGAACTACCGCTCGGGTTTCCTCTGGGAGCTGATGAAGCAATGTCCTTATCTCGTCCGGGGATTGCGGCGCGCAGGTTTTGCGAACGGCTGGTTGTCGAGGCCGCAGCCTCCGACGATGTCGCCGCCCGAGCGTTCCTAGCCCGCGTCGCCGAAAACTGGCCGGCCGCGCCGCCCCGTCGCCCCCCACCCGATAACCACAGCAACCGCGACCATCAACGCCCCCGTCAGCAGGAACGGGGCATTGATCTCCACTATGAAGAGGGCGCCGCCCAGGATCGGTCCGATCGCCTGCCCCAGACTGTTGGTTGCACTCTGCATGCCGAAGGCTGCACCGACCCGGCGGCCTCCGCCCCGCGTCGAGATCAGAGCCGCCAGGTTCGGGGTGATGAGAGCGGTACCCACAGCAAAGAGCCCGACAAGGCCAAAGACAAGGATGGTTGCGCGCGCTACAACCAGCAGCGCGAGACTCATCCCCATCAGGCCGAAACCAGCGGCAATCTGGTGAATTGCACGTATTCGTCTTGCAAGGAGCCCAATCGCCCCGATTTGAAAGACCGTCATCACCAAGCCGCACACGACGAAGACGGCTCCCACTTCGGCGGGACCATAATCCAAGTTCGCCTGCGCATAAAGCGCGAACGTCATTTCAAAGATCGCCAGCCCGAATTGGCCGACGAAGGCCAGACCGAGCAGCGGGCCAAGACCTCGCGCCAGGCTTCGCGAATCAGCTTCCGTCCGCTCGACTGCGACGCGCGGGACCTGGTCGGGTAGCGACTCCGGCAGCCACCGTATCGCCGCGACAAGTGCGAGCAGTCCGAGACCCGCTGCGGCGAAGAACGGGACGGAGAAGCTGTCGATCATGAAGGTCGCGAAGCGCAGGTTGAAATGCAGGTCCCTGCGAGATAGCAATCCTCCGAGCGCCGGCCCGACGACGAAGCCGAGACTGACCGCCGTGCCCAACCACGCCATCCCTCGACCGCGCTCCTCATCCGTCGTCATGTCGGCAACGTAAGCCGCCGAGACCGGCAGCGTGGCCGAGGACAGGATGCCTCCGAGAATGCGTGCTGCGTAGAGCATCCACAGCGATGTCGCAAGTCCGAAGAGAACCTGCCCGATGACGTAGCCGCCAAGGCCGATGAGGATGAGCGGCCGTCGTCCGGTTCGATCCGACGCGCGCCCCCATACCGGCGCGAAGGCCAGCTGTCCTATGGCGTATGCGCCCGTCAACAAGCCCACGTTTGTTACAACCGATTCTCGAGAGGCGCCATCTGCCAGCGCGAGCCGCTCGACGTAAAACGGAAGAACCGGCGCCGCAATGCCCAAGCCGATCGTGACGACGCACAGACAGGCGAGAAGCACAAATAGGTGCTTACCGATCAAGCCCGAATCCTTCCCTTGGGTCAACCGGGCCGAAGCCTTGGGGGGGTTGTGGCCGCCATCCTGCGACGACGGCCACCGTTTGCGGTTACGGGGCGTCGGCCCCAGCTATGGTGACCAGCTCGAACGTGACGGGCGTCGGGGCGGAGACAAGGTCCAGCACCGGGCAATGGGCGTTGACGTGGTCGCGGAGCCTCAGGAGATCCGCGACCGGGGCCGGGCTGTCGAGGTGGACGGTTCCGCGGATCGACGTGAATCCGGGACGAACCGACGGATCCACGCCGAAGAACCCGCGCAGGTCGATGTCTCCCTCAACGGTGACGGCGACGTTGTCGAGCGGGATGCCCAAGGCGTCGGCGTGGAGCCGGTAGGTGATCTCCTGGCAGGTCGCCAGGGCGGCGAGGGCGTATTCGACCGGGTTCGGTGCCGAGTCGACACCGCCGAGTGTCGGCGGCTCATCGACCGGGATTTCGAACGTCCGAACCTTGACGTCGCTTCGCAATCCCCGTTTCTGCTGGCTTTGGGCGCGGAACGTGACGACGGCGGCCTCCGGAGCGGCTTGGAGGGCCGACGAGGTCGCCTGGAAGAGCGGGGCAAACGAGGACTTGGTCACGAGAATCTCCGGAGTGGACAGGGGAGTGGGTCCTGACGGACCGGGGGCCCGAGAGAAGGCGGACACCCACCGCTGGTTCCGGAGACAGACTGTCCTCAGCGCTGGTGGCTGTGGCTCGGGGCCGACCGAGGTCCCGCTGATGCGATCGTCAGTTCAGATCGCGCGCGACCAATGACCCCTTCCTCCGGGCGGCAGGGCCGCCGGGAGACACAACATGGTCGCTCCAGTCGCATTCACGTGCTGAACCGTACCATACCTCCGACTCCGCATGGCAACCGGTCGCGGTTTGCGCGCCATACGGGTGTGTCGGGCTGCTAGTGGCACGAGTGGGACTCGGGCCGATCAGCCGAACTGGCCCGATCGCTCTCTGGCGTTCCACTGTCGTCGGAGCCATCGAGGCCCTTGCCGCCCTGGCCGTTGTGGGCGCCGTGGGCGCGGTGGGCGCCGTGACCGAGGTGCATGAGTAGCATCCCCCCAATCACTCCCGTATAGACCAGAGTCGTGACCGAGATGACGCCGGCTATGACGAGCGCAGTCGCAGCGATACCGACCGCGATGCCCGGGATGAGCCAGCGTGATTTGGTAGCAGCTGGATGAATAGAGCCGGGCATTGGGTGGTCGCCGGTGTCTGTGGTCATCGTCGGATACCTCGATCTGGCAGGCATTACGCCGCCTGGGGCGCTCGCCGCCGTCCGATGTGAGGAATGAACCGGGGCGTCGCGGCGGCGTAT
>JAYUDR010000198.1:0-4258 GCA_043739665.1 Chloroflexota bacterium | reverse complement strand
CCCGAGCGGCCCGGATCATGGACCAGCTTGAAGCTCGAGGCTACATAGGTCCGTTCGACGGATCCAACGCGCGGCAGGTGCTGCGTCGAGATGTTGCGCCATCCAACCCAACGGCTGGATACGGCGAGGTCGAGGAATGACGGGCAGCTTCCCAACGCGACGACCGCCGCGACGAACCATCGGCCACAAAGGCACGGCTGGCTCCGGGCGGGGCGGTCGGTCGACGGTGGGGGACCGGCTGCGGGACGCGCGCGAGGCAAAGGGCGTGGACCTCTTTCGCGTGGAACGCGATACCAAGATCAGACACAAGTTTCTGGCGGCACTCGAGGACGGTGATTACGCCGACCTGCCGGGCGACGTCTACGCCCGAGGCTTCCTGCGCAACTACGCCTCCTACCTTGGGCTCGATGCCGATGAGGTAGAGGAGGAGTGGCGTGGCGAGGTGGGCGCGACGACGCCAGTGCGCGAGCCGGCCTTCGTTGGTCCGCGGCCGCTGACGATGCGCCGGGGAATTGTCTTCCAGCGCAGCCACCTGGCTATTGTCGGCGTGGTGATCATCGTTGCGGTCGTGGGCATCTACTTCGGTTACCAGGTCACGCGCTTCCTGTCGTACCCGACGGTCGGCGTCACTTCCCCCGTCACGTCCCGGATCACGTTGCCGACCGGGACCAACAATTACCCGCTGACGGGTACATCCACCCCTGGCGCCACCATCCAGATCTCGTGGGACAACCAGGCGGCCAAGACCACGATCGCCGACGAAGCCGGCCACTGGTCATACAGCGCCATCCTGCATCCGGGCGCCAACCAGTTCGACATCACGGCGGAGAACCTGGACACCCTCCACGCCAGCAAGACACAAAAGATCATCATCGAGGTTCAAATCGTGACGCCACCGCCGCCATCGCCGACCGTCGCGTTCTCGTCGCCCGCCGATGGAGCGTCCGTTAAGGACGGCAACGTCACTGTTGCCGGTATCTCTACGGAGGTGGCCACGGTCACTGTCACGCCTATCTACATAGGCCCGCCGATTGCTGCCGGCGCGACCGCCCCACCCGCGACCGCCCCACCCGCGACATCAGCACCGCTTGCAACGCCGGTCGCGACGCCGATTCTGCCCGCTGTAGGTGCGTCCGCCGGCGCGTCGGCCGGGCCCTCGGCTCCGCCTGGACCGGGCCCGACCAGCGTCAATACCAACGCTGACGGCACGTTCTCCATCCCACTGAGCCTGACTCCAGGCCGCTGGCAACTGAGCATTGCCGGGTCCAACCCGAGCGG
Organism: Chloroflexota bacterium; assembly: GCA_043739665.1. Taxonomy (GTDB): domain Bacteria; phylum Chloroflexota; class Limnocylindria; order Limnocylindrales; family CSP1-4; genus Fen-1039. Next base: position 2,980 of record JAYUDR010000198.1, on the reverse strand, counting down.
CAGCACAGCTCCGGCAGTGGTTCGAACGATCTCGGTGCCCTACAAGGGCATCAACGTGGTCGTCCAGGTGAAAGGCGGGGCCGCGACTGTTCGCTTGACCCACGACGGTGTGATCGATGATCGAGGAACCCAACATGCGGACGGGTGGTCGACCACCGTGGTGGCCACCAAGTACGTGTGCGTCTTCTCCGGATACCAAGCGCGATTCGTATACGTCACCGTCAACGGGAACTCGTTGGGACCGATCACTACGTTCGGTGGCACACACGCCTACGTAGATGCGTCCGGTGTGCCCAAAGACACGACTGCCTGCGGCTAGCCGGTTATGGATGACGCCCCACTGATCCAGCTGGTCGAACGTCTGCAGGCCATCTGCCTGGAGCGAGGCCTGACCGTCGCCACGGCCGAGTCATGCACGGGCGGGCTGATCGCCAAGCTGATCACGGACGTCGCCGGTTCGAGTGCCTACTTCCGTGGTGGAGTCGTGTCGTATTCGAACGAGGCCAAGAGCCAGTTGCTTGGCGTTCGCGAAGAGGAGCTGGCCGCCCACGGTGCCGTGAGCGCACAAGTGGCGCGATCCATGGCCAGCGCTGCGCGGAGCCGAGTCGGCGCGGACGTGGCCGTCTCCGTGACCGGGATCGCCGGCCCAGGCGGTGGCAGTAAGGCCAAGCCGGTCGGTCTCACCTATGTGGCCGTTGCAGACGCGGCCGGTACGGACGTCCGGCGCTTCGTTTGGAGCGGCGATAGGGCCGGAGTTCGCGAGGCTGGCGCCCGCGCCGCCTTGGAGTTGCTGATCGAACGCGTCTCAGCCACACCCGCCCATCCCGACGAGGCGTGAGCGCCGTCCGCGGCAGGGCCAACATCGGGAGCGGCCTCGCGCCCGCCCGAGAGGCACGCCCAATACGCGTCGGGGAACGGATCCACGTGGTCGGCGCCGCCGGCGCCGGCGCCAGTGCGGCCGTGCTGCTGGCCCATCACCGCGGTGCCTCAGTGAGTGGCTGCGACTCGGGCGGGCCGTCGCCGTACACACCGCCCATTGAGGCTGCCGGCATCCACCTCGATTGGAGCCACGACGTCGCCCACGTCGCACAAGGACATCCGGACAGACTTGCGGTGACCAAGGCCCTGACCGCGATCGAGCCAAATCACCCGGAGCTGGCCGCCGCGCGTCACGCGGGCGTGCCGGTGGAGCCCTGGCAGCAGGTAATCGCCGATGCCGCGGCCGGCAAGACTCTGATAGGCGTGGCCGGGACGCACGGCAAGAGCACCACGGCGGGCTGGCTGGTCCACGTCCTGGTCGGGGCCGGCCTGGACCCGTGCGCCTTCGTCGGCGCGCTGTTGCCGGAGGCGTTGACGGCGGGCCTACCGTCCACGGCGCGCTGGGGGTTGGGCCGACCTTTTGTGGTAGAGGCCGACGAATACGCCGGCAACTTCGATGCCTACCGACCGGCTGTGACCGTGCTGACTTCGGCCGAGTGGGATCACCCCGACGTCTTCACCGATCGCCGCGCCGTGGTCGATTGCTTCGCCGCGTGGCTGGCACGGGCCGCCATCGCGGTTGCCGAGCCGGTCCTGGTGGCCAACGTCGGCGACGCGGGCGTCGTCGACGTCGTGCAGCGTCTGGAGGCGGAGCCGTGGCCGGGCCGGATAGTTCGGACCAGCCTGGAACCTGGCATCGGCAAAGCAGCGTCGACAGAGGCGCTGATCGGATCGATCATGGCGGCGGACCCGGCCGGAACCACGCTTCGCCTGGAGGGCGGCGGGCTTGCGGAGCCGCTAATCGCCCGCCTGCGCCTCGCCGGCCGACACAACGCCCGCAACGCTCTGGGAGTGGCTGGAGCGGCCCTCGCGCTCGGCGTGCGACCGGACGCCCTCTCGGCGGGACTGGCCAGTTTCGACGGCGTTGGCCGGCGTCTGGAGCGCAAGGGGGAGGGGAGGGGCGTTGTCGTATACGACGACTACGGCCACCACCCCACCGCCATTCGCGAAACCCTGGCGGCTATCCGCCAGCTGGAACCGGGCCGGCGCATTTGGGCCGTCTATGAGCCGCTCACCTACCACCGTACCGCGGCCATGATGGACCAGTTCGCCGAGGTGCTGGCCACGGCCGATGCGGTGGCCATCGCGGACATCTGGGCCGGCCGCGATCCCGACACGACCATCACCTCCGCCGCCGCCCTGGCAGAGGCAACAGCCCGGCGCAGGCCGGGACTCACGGCGGCAGCGCCGGGTTCGGTCGAGGCGACGGCGGCGTGGCTGGCCAAGGAAGTCCGGGCCGGCGACGTCGTGCTGATTATGGGCGGCGGCAAGAGCTACCGAATCGCTGACCTGCTCGTCGCGGCCCTTGCGCAATAGCGATCCCGGCCACGCGACGGTTCACGGTCGCGCCACCAAGTTGGCCCGAGTGCGGCACAATTCGTTGTCCCGGGCAGACGCTCGGTCTCGTGTTCCCTACGGAGCCGTCGGGATCTGGCTAAAGTCTCTAGCAGCGCCGTTTCGGCACATCAATCGGAGGGTCAATGGCAGGCGATTCCTCATTTGACGTGGTCAGCGACTTTGACGATCAGGAAATGCGCAACGCCCTGGACCAGGTCCAGCGTGAGGTGCAGCAGCGCTACGACTTCAAAGGAGTGACTTACGAACTGACCCCTTCCAAAACAGAACTCGTGCTCTTGACGGACGACGAGTTCCGAGCGAAGTCGATACGTGAGCTGATTGAATCGAAGGCGGTCAAGCGCGGTCTGTCCCTCAAGATCTTCGACTGGGGCAAGATCGAACCCGCGGGCGGCAACAAGGTCCGGCAGCACATCACTCTGCGTCGAGGTCTGGACGAGGACCTGGCGCGGAAGCTCAGCAAGATGATCAGGGAAGAGTTCCCCAAGTCCAAGCCGCAGATTCAGGGAGACGCTATCCGCGTCTTCGGCAAGAGCAGAGACGACCTTCAGCGGGTAATAACCCGATTGAAGGAGCTCGATGAACC
>JAYUDR010000197.1:0-1521 GCA_043739665.1 Chloroflexota bacterium | reverse complement strand
CCTACCTGTTGGGCCTGCTCGCCTGGCGGCCGCTGCGGAACCTCGACATCGATCGAGCCACGGCCGGCGCGACGATCGCCATCCTGGCCATCGCTGTTGTGAACCTCATGCATTTCAGCCAGGGTTGGGTGCAGTTCGGCTACCGCTTCAGCAACGACTTCGCCCCATTCGCACTGATCCTGGTAGCCCTCGGCGCCAGCCGACTCAGTCGCTGGTGGCCGCTCCTGGCCGTCCTGGTCGGACTTTCGATCGTCGTCAACTTCTGGGGCGTCATGTGGGGGGTGATCCTTGGCTGGTGACCAGATGACGAAGTTCGATGGTTCGCTTGACGCACCGGTGGCCTCCGGCCGCACTGGCGCCATCCGAGTTCGTTTGCAGAACGCCGGTCTGAATGGCCGGCTGGCTGCCGTCGCGATTGCCCCGCTCGTTGGGGCATTGGCGACGCTATGGCTCGTGATGCCCACGCTGGCACCCGGCGTCATCTCGCAGGCAGGAGGCGACTCGGCCGAGTTTCAGACCGTCGCTTGGGTGTTGGGGACGGCCCATCCCACGGGCTACCCATCGTTCGTGATCCTCGGCTTCATCGCCTCCCATCTGCTCCCCTTCGGCGACCCGGCGTACCGGCTGAACCTCCTCCAGGCGTTGCTGTCCGCGGGAGCGATTGCCGGCCTGGTGGCGGTCGTCCAGTTCTTGACCGGGATGCGCTGGATTGCCCTTGCGACCGGCCTCCTCCTTCTGGTCATGCCCACATTCACGTCGACGCCGATCTCCTTCCCGCCATTCATGTCGTTCCGGTCGAGTCCGGTGTTCTGGCGGCTGTCGACCTACGCCGACCCGCACATGCTCCACCTGGCCCTCGTCGCGCTAATTCTGCTGCTGCTGCTCGTATGGGAGCGGCGGCGGACAGATCGCTGGCTGGTGGCGGCCGCGGGCGTCTACGGCGTGGCCCTCGCGAACCACTCGTTGACCCTGATGCTGGCCCCGGCTATCGGCCTATTCGTCCTGGCCGTGGCACCGAGGATCGTGCTGCAGTGGCGGGTGATCCTTACCAGCGCGGCCGTTCTTGCGGCTACCGCTGTCGTCCTCTGGCTGGAGTTGCCGATCCGGGCGGCCATGCATGCCCCGTTGGTCTACGCCCATCCCGACACGTGGAATGGCTTTCTGTACGTTGTCACGGGCCAGCAATTCGGAGGCATCCCGCCGACCAGCGGGGCTGATCTGGGGCTCAAGTTTGGGCAGGTGATGAACCTCATCTCGAGCTGGCTCGGGCCGCTCGGCTATGTCGCCATCCTGGGGCTGGGCACGAGCCTTGTGCGGCGGCCGCGCTACGTCCTCTTGAGCCTGCTCGCAGCGGCCATGACCGCTGGATTCGCGGCGGCGTACGTCAACTCAGACCTCGAGCGCTACTTCCTGGTGCCGGTCTTCGTGGCCTTCGCATTCGTTGGCCTGGGCCTGGCCGACGCTGTCTCGATCTTCGTCTGGCTGGCAGATGCCGCCCGGTCACGGTTCGCTGCGCGTGGT
>JAYUDR010000196.1:0-25623 GCA_043739665.1 Chloroflexota bacterium | reverse complement strand
GACCATGCGGTAGTAGGCCATATAGTCCGCGACGCGATGCCGTTCCACCGCCCGGGCGCTGCCACCCAGAGCGACGTGCATCCACTCTGGCTCAACGCCCTGGGCCTCGGTCAGCTGCTCCACGTACGAGCAGATCTGGAGCAGGGCGGAAGCCTTGACGTGGCGGGCCAGCTTGGTGTCGACGACCTCGTAGCTCCAGTCGCCCAGCCCGGGGCTCGGCCGGTCCACGCGAAGCAGGAAGTCCGCCAGACCGAGCCAGCGGCCGTCGAAGAACGTGGCCTGGTAGACGACATCGTCGCCGCGCCGAATCGCAGCCAGGGTGTCCCCGGCCGCCCGTCGTAGGTTGGCCAGGCGCTGCTCAGCTGGAGCGTCGTGCTCGCCCGGGTCTATCCGCGTGACGCGTCGGCCGGCCGCCTCCAGGCCGGCCAGATAGCGGGCCTCGTGCTCGACACCACGCCGGGCAATCAGGTCCAACTCCGGGTCCAGTCGCGTTGGCTTGGCGACCAGGCCGGCCAGCGCCGCCAGCTCGAGACCAACAAGGTGCTCGCAGGCCAGGAAACCGACAAGGTCCGTTGCGGCAAAGACAGGTTGCCCGGCAATGAGCTGCATCGCTCCTCACAATACCCTCTGCCCGTGACAGGTAGGATGGCATTGGGCCCGTCCGGGCATTAGCCGGCGCCGCGCCCCGTCCTGCCCGCGTCCAGCGCCGCCGCTCGATCTATGGCACGCTCAAGTCCTTATCCTCGTACCCAGGTCTTTTGGCGTTGACCGAGTCCGTCACAGCGCGCCCTTCCTACCGAGCCTTGCTGTCCGTCCCGTCGTTGGGACGCGTTCTGGTGTCGATGCAGATCGCCCGCATCGCCCAGGCGATGATCAGCCTGGTCATGATTCTGTTCGCCCTGCAGCGCTTCAACGACCCTTCGCTGGCCGGGCTCGTGGCCTTTGCCAGCATCTTCCCGGGGCTGGTCATCAGCCCGATTGCCGGCGCCCTGCTCGACCGCCACGGCCGCGTTCGTCTCATCATCATCGACTACATCGTCGTGTCGGTGGCCCTGCTGCTTGTCGCGGTTCTGTCGCTGACCGGCCACCTAACCGCGTGGCTGCTCGTCGGTATCGTCACCGTGGCGGCATTCACCGGACCTCTCAGCAGCAGTGGCCTGCGCAGCCTCTTCCCGCTCATGGTGCCGGAGCCACTCTGGGAAAGAGTCAACGCCGTTGACTCCGATGGCTGGGTCGTGGCCACCGTAGTCGGGGCGCCGATGGGCGCTGTGGTGGCCCAGCTTGTCGGGTTCGAGGCCGCCTTGATCGGAATCGCCGTGGCCTACGCGGTGGCGGCGGCGGTCATGTTCGGTGCGCCGGACCCCCGCACGGACGTGGCCTCGACCGGAAACCTCCTCCGCGACTCGTGGCTTGGGCTTGTGTACACGTGGCACAACAGAACTCTCCGCAGCCTGGCCATATCACTCTCGACCATGAACCTGGCCTGGGGTGTCATCGAGATTGTCGTGCCCGTCCTGATCCTCAAACACCTGGGCATGGGCCAGGACATGGTCGGATACATGTTTGGGCTGAGCGGCCTTTTCGGCGTGGTATCGGCGTTGCTCGCCGGCCGCATCAGGACTGAGGGCCGGGAGCGGCTCATGATCGTAATCCCCGCCGCGGCCTTCATCTTCACGTCCGCCATCCTGCTGTGGCCCGGCAGCATCGTCCCAATCGCCCTCTCCATGGCTGCCGCGGGGCTGATCAACGGCCCGCTCGACATCGCTCTGTTCACGTTGCGGCAGCGGCGAACCGACCCGGCCTGGATGGGTCGCGCCTTCACGATATCGATGAACCTCAACTTCGCAGGCTTCCCGATTGGGGCCGCCATGGCCGGCGTGATGCTCACGATCTGGCCGGTCGAGGCCGCGCTTGCCGTAGCGGTGGCGGCCAACGTGGCCGGCGCCATCCTCGCCTACGTGCTGATCCCGCGAGGCGACGGAAATTCGCCCGAGGTCGACGCCGACGGAGGCGAAGACTCCTCAACCGCGAAAGAGAGCCTTGCGGCCGGCTGAGCGAACTCCCTGGCCGGCACGAAAGAGGCCCCCGGTTTCCCGGAGGCCTCTTCCTTTTCTTGCGGTATCAGTGGCCGGCGAGCTCCGGCACGAATCGCGCCGCGTCGATGGTGCCGATCCCGCTGGCCAGGTCGTAGCCCGGGCCGGCGTGATAACCGACTACGGTATATGTGTTGTTGTCACTGTTTACGAACGGCCCGAACGTGTTATTGCCCATGGTCACGTCCACTATGCCGTGCGAATGGCCCGGAAGCAGGTCGTACAGCCGACTATTGATCCAGCCCAGTCGATGCTGGGCCAATTGATCGGCCATGGCCACGATGCCGGCAAACTCGGGCGCGCTTTCGCTCGTGCCGCCGACAAGGTGGTAGCCCACGTGGCCGGGCAGGAACGAGTAGTAGAAGACGACTGCGCCGTCGACGGCCGCGCTCAGGCTCACGTCTGGGGTGCCGCGCCGGCCGCCGACTACCTTTCGGACCGAGTCCTGGAAGTCTGGCCGTGAGAATACGGACGAAACGCCGCCACCTCCGGCTCCGTAGCCATCGTTCCAAACGACGTCCGGGGCAAGGCGGTTGCCGGCGTCGTCGAGGGTGAGTTGCGTCCCGCCAATCGACGTAACTAGCGGATCACTCGAAGGCCAGGAGTTGACCCTGGATGTATATAGGTCGCTCAGATTGAGCTGGTAATCGGTGGCGCCGGCGTCGCCCGACGAGCCGAGGACCGTGACGTGGTGCGAGTAGGCGTTGAAGAACGCGCTCCGCAGGTTGAGCAGCGACGACTTCGTGGGGAACGTGTTCTCAGTCGCGCCGAAACTCTGCGATATGACGTCGGCCAGATTGTGGTCGATGACGTAGTTCTCAGCTTTGACGATTTCCGGGAAGCCCGTAACTCCTTCGGTCTCGCTGACCGGCGTTTCCACCACCAAGATGTTTGCGCCCGGCGCGAAGACGTGGGCCCACTCGACATCTAGGGTCGTCTCCTCCGCCCAGCCGGCCATGTCGCTATTCGTTGGGTCGAAGGCAGGGATCGCCCCAGCAGGCGCGATGATCTTCAAGCTCGGCGGATCCGGCAGCCCAAAGGTCGTGTCGAAGACGTGCAAATCGTTGGCGATGGTCGGTGAGCCGAACGCGTCGACGACGGCGATAGTTACGCCTCGACCGTCAATGCCGTGGCTGTGAAGCCGAGCCATGTTGTAGGCCTTGTCCAACTGGGCGGGCTGGTAGCAGTGGATTCCGAACAGAGCCAGGCACTGCGACGTCGTGGGCGGAGTGGCCAGGCTGCCGACTTGGGGCAGGTTCCTGAGGAGCGGCTGCGCTGCCGCGACCGGTGCAGCAGACACTCCGGCTAAAAGCGTTGCAACGGCAACAGACGCAGCGAGCTGACTCGCCACAAACCGGCGAAGGGCAGGCATTGCTCGTCCGGAACCGCCCGCTACTTTGGGACGCAGGGCAGACATAGGCACCTCCTACGGGCGCCGTAGCGCCCATGAGCCCGCTCAGGTTCTGGCGGCCGGGGTAGTCCGCCTTGCTGCTCCTCCTGGGCCAGGCGTGTGACGGCGTCTCAGCGCCGCCGTAATGTCTTGGTGTACTGCGCGCCACACCCCAACAGGCGAATGTCGCGGGCTGCGCAACGAACAGGCCGGGCTATTCGCCCGGCCTGTTCGAGTCACTGCTGTGGATGTTGAACGGACTCTACGAGGCAGTCGGCTCCGCCGCGGGCGCCTCGTGGCTATCCCCTTGACCCAGAGCACGACTCGCTCGCACCTTTGCGTCCTCGACGAGCGAGTACACAACCGGCACGACGATGAGTGTCAGGAAGGTCGAGGTGAAGAGGCCGCCGATGACGACCGTGGCCAGCTCAGAGGCAATGATCTCGCCCTCGGAGAGACCCAGGGCGAGCGGCATCAAAGCCAGCATCGTCGCTATGGCCGTCATCAGGATGGGCCGGACTCTCGTCCGCCCGCCCTGCATCAGGGCGTCGTACATAGGCATGCCGCGGCGCCTGTGTTGCTCTACAAGATCCAGCAACACGATGGCGTTGGTGACGACGATTCCGATCAGCATCAGGAAGCCGATCAGGGCGCTGATGCCGATTGGCCGCTGGGTGAGGAACAGAGCTGGGAACGCTCCGATCATAGCCAGCGGCAGGCTGAACATGATGACCAGCGGGTCGATGAGCGAATTGAAGACCAGGACCATCACGAGGTAGACGAGCAGGATGGCGACGGCCATCGAGACGAACAGACCGCCGAACGCCTCGGTCATCTGCTCGGTCACGCCTGACAGCTTGACGGTCACGCCGCTCAGCTTGCCGTCGGCCTTCAGCTGATCCATGGCCTTCTGTATCTCCATGGAGACGGCGCCGGTGTCCTTGCTGGTTGGGTCGGCGGAAACTGTCGAAGCGGGCGACTGATCGACCCGACTGACACGCGCCTGGTTGTCCGCGGGCTTGACCGTTGCGATATTGCTTAGAGGCACGCCGGCGGCTCCGACCGGCAACTTCGCCAGGGACTCAATCGAGGTCAGCTTGGCATCGACCTGGAGGTAGACCTCGATCGGGGCGCCGCCAAGGCTGACGCTGCCGGCCTTGGTTCCGACCAGGGCGTTATGGACTTCGGTCTGGACACCGTAGGTGCTGGTGCCGCTGAGGATCGCCTTGTTCGGGTCGACATCGATGTCGTACTGCGTTGTCTTGGCGGCAAGGTCGCTCTTGACGTTGATCAGGTCGGGCATGGTCTTGAGTTGGGCCATGACGACCGTCGAAGCGTTGGCCACATCAGCTGAATTCGGCCCACTCACGACCACACTGATCGAGCCGCTGCCGGTCATGCTGTCCTGGGCCACCTGGATCTGCCAGCCATCACGCTGGAGCTTGCCCAGGTCGTCGGACAGCTTCTTCTGCTCAGAATCCAGATTCGTGCTGGGGTCCAAACCGACGACGATCGCCGCCGCGTTTGCCGATCCTCCGCTGAAGGCGGCGGACAGGGCTGAAAGGCCAGTGTCGCCTTCGCCGGGAACCGTGGTCTCGATTAGCTTGACCTCTGGGTAGGCCCGAAGCTTGGTCTGGATGCCCCGCGCCTCCGCCAGAACGGCCGACGACGGCGTGCCGGAGGGCGGAGCCACGCTGATCGAGAGTTGCTTCTGCGATCCGGCGTTCAGGAACTGGGTGGGGATGTGCGGAACGAGCAGCATGGCGCCAAAGACGAGGACGGCGGCGATGCCGATAACGCCCCAGCGGCTGCGGCGGCTATTCAGGGCTGCCTTCAGAAGCGGGGTGTAGACCTTCTGCACGATCGTATCGTGGTGCTCGGTCCCTTCGTCGGGATTGAGTTTGATGCGGTCGATGAACAAGCTGGCCATGACCGGCACGACCGTCAGGGCGCAGATGAGCGAGGCCAGAAGAGCGAAGGTCACGGTCAGCGCAAAGGGCAGGAAGAACTGGCTGACGAGGCCGCCGACGAAGCCTAGCGGTAGGAAGACGGCGACGGTGGTCAGGGTGGAACTGGTGATGGCACTGGCCACTTCACGCGTGCCGGAGATGCACGCTTCGCGCATTGAATCGCCCCGGCCGCGGTGACGGTAGATGTTCTCCAGGACGACGATGGCGTCGTCCACTACCCGGCCGACGGCTATCGCCAAGCCTCCCAGGGTCATGATGTTGATGGTGACGCCCGCGACGAGCATGAGTGCCAGGGCGGTCATGATCGAGACCGGGATGCTGATCGCGGCCACTAGAGTGGACCGCAGGCTCATAAGGAAGATGAAGATCGTGAGTATCGCGAACAGGGCGCCCAGGCCGCCCTCGCGAACGAGGCTGTCGCGCGACTCGATGATGAAGGTCGAGGAGTCCGAGACGGTATCGATCTCGAAACTTCCGTTGTTCTGGGCATTGAGTTCGTCAAGCTTCTTCTGGACCGCCTGAACAACATTGACCGTGTTGGCATCCGACGTCTTGGAGATGCTCAAGACGAGCGACGGGCCGGCGTCAGAGTTTTTCGGATCCTTGTTGAGCTCCGCAAATCCCGTTGGGTTGACGGCGACGCGTTCGACTGTCCCGAGATCGCCGACGGTGATGGCCGTTGGTGCGGTCGCGGCCGAACCGGCGGCCGGCATCTTCGCCCCGACGGCCAGTGCCAGGAGATCATCCTTGTTCTGCAAAAGCAACTGGTGCTGAGCCGACACCGGGATCGAGATCGTCGTCCCATCGGGGTTCGTGATCGGCAGCGAGCCGGCCGGCAGAGTCAGGTTATTGGCGGACAGCACGCCCTGGATCTGGCTGATCGAGACCTTGCTGGCAGCCAGCTTGGCTGGATCCAGCTTGACCACGAGGCGGTATTGAGTAGCGCCGCTCAGATCTACCTTGCTCACGCCGTCAATGCCCTGGAGCGACGGCACGATGTTCGACGCCGCCAGGGCGTTCAGCTGATCGGAAGTGGTGGACCCCGTGCCGCGTATGGCGACGATCAGAGACGGAAACGCGTTCAGGTCGAACGATTGGATGCTCGGGCTGGAGCTGAGCCCGAGGGCCTTCACGTTCGTGTCGATCGTCGCGATTGTCTCCTTGATGTTCGTGCCATAGGAGAAAGAGGCGACGACGATCGACAGGCTGTTCACCGAGCTCGAGGTCACGTGCGTCAGACGCGGCGCGTTGCCGATCGAGCGCTCGATCGGCTGAGTCAGCTGCGTCGAAACGTCCTGGGCGCTGGCGCCCGGCAGGGGCGTGATGACCACGACATAGGGAAACTGAATGTCGGGCAGCAGTTCCTGGTTGAGCTGAGACCACGAGAAGACACCGGCCAGTAGCAGACCGATCGTGACCAGGACGGTCACGCTTCGTTTCGCTACAGCGAGCTGTGTAAGTCGGATCACAAGTTGCTCCTTGACTCCTGGGCGATTGGGCCGCGGGCCGCGTCCGAAAGACGGGCCGCGATACTGGAGAGGGCGGTGGGCTCCTGGATGTTCAGGCCGTTTTCGACTTCATTCGTTCGAGGACGATCGCGATCAGGCGCGCCATGTCGGCCACCTCTTCCTCGGTCAGGACGCCGAGGATCTGGCGCATCATCTGGAGACGCGTGCCGGACATCTCATCGATAAGACGCCGGCCGGCGTCGGTCAGCCCGCACTCAACCACTCGCCGATCGTCCAGGCGATGCTGGCGTGTCACGAGGCCGTGCCGCTCAACCCGCTCAACCGTGCCGCTTGCCGTTGGCAGGGCCACGCCCAGCCACTCCGCAACTCGGCTCATTGGCGAGGGTCCGTGCTTGGCGAGAAGAATGAGTAAGCGCAGCTGGCTGAACGTAAGCTCCTGAGCCACCCACTCCGGAATGTCTGGGCCATCCTCACGCCAGAGGCCGCTGAGCGCGTCGATTACGCCCTCGAGCTGGAGTTGTTTGGACGATACTTCGCTCATGAGCGAATAGTACGCCGATTGGCTAATAGCTGCTCATCAACCGAATGAAGTTACTTGCCGGTATGCGAAAGAACGATGCTTGCGCCAGGAGTACGCTGCTAGCGTTCTGCATGACGGCAATCCAAAGGAGAGCAGCGTGATCAAGCGCGGGAAACCAGAGGGTCCCATTCGGTGGACTACCTTGGGTAACGCGCCCTTCCCAAAGCCCGATGATCCGTGCTCCGGCTACCTGTTGCAGGCTGGCGGTGCCAACGTACTGGTGGACATCGGCGGCGGCTCGCTGGCCGCGCTGCAGCAGCACATCCGGTTGCAGGACCTGCACGCGGTCTGGATCAGTCACCTCCACGCCGACCATTTCGCCGACATGCCGCTCCTTTACTACGCCTTTGCTTTTTCCGAGGGGCCCCTGCGCAAGATTCCGGTCCTTGGACCTGTCGGCTGGGCCGACAGAGTCGAGGCCTTCGTCAAGAGTTCCGTCGACCACAAGATGAAGTCGTTCTTCCAGGTCGTCGAACTCAAGGACCGTGGCATCGCCGAGATCGGCGACCTCCGCATCCAGGCCCGAGGCGTGGAGCATGGCGTGCCGGCCTTCGGGCTGACGGCGCGTTTCGGCGACCGGCGACTCGCCTATACAGGCGACAGCGGCCCGTGCGAGAACCTGGTCACTCTGGCGAAGGGAGCACGCGTCCTCGTGGCCGAGTGCTTCTCGCGTGAGATCGAAATTCCGTCCGTCCACCTCTCGCCCGAGGACGCAGGTCTGCTCGCCGCCCAGGCAGCCGTGTCCCGGCTGGTGCTGACTCATCTCGGACCGACGCTGCAGGAAGATGAGGCGGTCGAGCGAGCCGCCTCCACATTCAACGGCGCGATCGAGGTCGCCCACCCGGGAATGGTGCTCGAGGCCTGATCTGGGCGGGACTCACATGCCGCGGCGGTAGGGCGTGTCCAGGACGACGAAGTCCTTTCGGCCGACCAGCGCCGCCCGGATGCGGTGGCCGTTCTGGTTGTAGAGCATCCGATCCCACCAGTGGCGCGCCAGATGCTCCGGCAGCAGCACGATCGTGAGCCTGTCAGGGTCTTCGGCCTGGGAGACCTCCAGGTAGCGCACGAGCGGCCGTACCAGGGCCCGATAGGGCGACTCGACCAGAACGACCCGGACGCCGGGCAGCTGCCGCTCCACTCGCTCGCGGAATTGCTCGCCTTCGACGTGGTCCAGGGTCACGTGGACAAGCTGGACCTCCTCGCCCATCGTCTGACCCACTCTGACGGCCTGGACGACGGCCCGACTCATTGCCTGGGCGGCAACGACCACTCTCTGGCGACGGTGGGTTGGCCCGAAGACGACGTCGGGCTGAACCTCCAGGCCCCGTCCCTCCTGGTCGTACTCGTGCTTGATGAAGAGCATCATCAAGACGAGGATCGGCACGACAACGATGATGATCCAGGCGCCTTCGGTGAACTTGACAAGGACCTGAACCACGACAACCACCGCCGTCACGCTCGCGCCGACGCCGTTGATGATGGCGCTGCGCCGCCAGTTGGGGCCACGCTCAACCCACCAATGTCGAACCATTCCGGACTGGGAGAGAGTGAAGGACGTAAAGACGCCGATGGCGTACAGCGGGATCAGGGCGTTGACTTGGCCGTCGAACGCCACCACCAGCACGATGGAAAGAAGCGACAGAAGGACGATCCCCGAGTTGAAGGACAACCGCTCGCCGCGAAGGGCAAACTGGCGCGGGAAATAGCCGTCCCGCGAGAGGATGGACGACAGCCGGGGGAAGTCCGCGAAACTCGTCTGGGCGGCCAGAACGAGGATTCCCATCGTGGCAAAGATCAACACCCAGTAAAGGGGCGAGGAGCCGTAAACCGCCCCCGCGATCTGGGAGAGGATGGAGTCGGTGGTGCTGACGTGGGCGCCCGTCACTCCCACGAGGACGCCCATCCCCAGGAACATTGTGCCCAGCAAGGCGGACATGATCAGCATCGTTGTTTGGGCGTTCTTCCATTCGGGTGGCTTGAACGCGGGGACGCCGTTGGCAACGGCCTCGGTACCCGTCATCGCCGAGCAGCCGTCGGCAAACGCGCGGGCGAGAAGGAAGACGGTGAGCGTCTGACCATTCGAGACGATGAGATTGTGTATCTCGCCCACATGGGGCGGGTTGCCAAGAACGGTACGGACCAAACCGATACCGATCATCAGCATCATGCTGCCGATAAAGATGTAGGCCGGGCTGGCCACGATTGTTCCGGAATCTCCCAGGCCTCGCAGGTTAAGGGTCGTCACCAGCACGATGCAGACGATGATGATCTCGACGTGGATGGGCTGCAGGAAGGTGAGAGCCGATGCCAGGTTGTACACGCCGGACGACACGCTGACCGAGACCGTCAGAACGTAGTCCACCAGCAATGACGCGGCGGCGATCAATCCGGGCAGGACGCCGAGATTGGCGTGGGCGACGATGTAGCTGCCGCCGCCGTTCGGATATGCGCGGATGGTCTGGCGGTAGCTGATCGTCACAATCGCCAGGAGGGCGATGACCAGCAGCGAAATCGGCATGAGGTAGTTGAACGCGACGGCGCCCACGGCCGCCAGCGTGAACAGGCTGGCCTCGCCTGCGTACGCCACAGACGACATGACATCCGACGAGAAGATCGGCAGCGCCTTCCACTTTGGCAGCCGCTCGCCCATTTCAGCAGCTGACGACAGCGGCCGGCCGAAGAGGGCGCCTCGAATCGTCGCCATTCGGCGCTGGTACCCGGTGCGCGGCGCCTGAGCCTCTAGCTTCGCCTCCAGCAGCCCAGGGCCCAGGTAGCGGAAGTAGCGAGCGTGAGGTCTATCGACGACGACTCGGCGATCGCCGAGCTTTCGGCCCTGCAGGGGCCGCTGTTCAGCCATTGGCGGAGGAGTCCCTGGTGACGACGATATCGACACGGCCGCCTGGACGCACTACGGTCGGCAGGATGAGGACGTTGGCGGATTCGGCCAGACGGTAGGCATGCCACAGCAGGCCCGGCCACGATGCGAAGCCGGTAAGAATGACGCGCGTGGCCAGGCCGGTGGAAACCAACCAGACGGCTGCCTCGAGGTCGGCCAGCCCGGGCTCGTGGCCGGACGACTCCTCTGCGGGCGAGGCGGGCTCAACCGCTGGCGCGGGGGCACCGTCGAGGCTGCCTCCGGGCATCACCTCCAGCTGAGGCTGATCGATTAGCTCGACCCGGGATCCAACCCCAAGAAGACCACGTGCTCTGTCGATGACGGTCACGTTTACAACTTACAGTGTGAGCCCACGAGAGAAGACGTCACCGCTGCCTCGCCACCCTCAACAACTGCTCAACAGGGTGGTCCTGTGGCTGACGCACGGGTAGCGATGGCGGCCGGCGGAGCACAAGGCCTGACGGTCGATGAGCTGCGCGGAGGTGAGGGCCGACCCAGCAGCGCCTACGCCGATCTCGCCTCGGCGGGTGACTGGCGCCGCTCCCAGCGAGCCCGAGCCCGCTCACGCTCGACCGATCGGTCGTGCGGCGGAGTCGTGGCCACGAGAGTGTCGAGGAGTTGCTGAGTTGCGGCCGCCACGGCTTCCACGCCGCGGTTGAAGGCCGCCTGATTGGCGCCGGCCGGCCGGGTCATACCGCTGACCTTGCGCACGTACTGGAGCGCAGCGGCCCGAACCTCCTCGGCCGTAGTGGGCGGTTTGTAGTTGTGAAGCGGCTGAATCGATCGGCACATTCTTCTGTCCTCGTAGCGGGCGACAGGCGGCCACGATAGCGCTCCGACGCGATCTACAACACCGGCGGAGGATCGCGCTGCCCGTCGATCGTTACCTCGATGAGGGGGCTATGCGCGACCATGGCGTCCAGGTCCGTCCGCTTCCAGGCCCGCGCCACCGGCTCAAGGATGGCTCGACGCTCGGCAACGTCGGTGATAACACGGGCCGTCGCGGGCAGGTCGGCTGTCACCTCGCGCTTGAGGTGGACAGTCAACCTCGGGTTTGCCTCGAGATTGGAGAGCCAGCGCCGCTGCCGCTCAGCATTGGGCATGCCGCTGATGTAGATTCGCCCGCCGATGACGTGGCAGAAGATCTCGATCCGGCGCGGCTCGCCGCTGCGCCTGCCGGTCGTGGTGATGTCGATGATGCCGCTCTGCGTCAAAGCGCTGCGGATAGCGTCGTTCATGAGTTGCCTCGGTTTCGTCTGGCCTAGGGTTCGTTGCGCCCGCAACCGAGTCTACAGCCGGCGGCGCGGGGGCCGGATGTGCCAGCCTGGCTGACCCACTCTGCGGGAGCCCTCGCCCGCAGCTATCAGCGGATCGCGGCCCCTGGCGCGACGCGCGTTGACACGTCCCGGATGCCAGAGCAGCATGCTCCGCACCCGGGAGGCGAGACGACATGAAGAGACGTATCCGGCCGTCGTGGCAATGGATCGGGCCGAAGTCCAGGTGAACCGCCGCACCGGGACCCTCGTCGCCGCCATCCTCGGCTCGGGGATCGTCTTCCTCGATTCGACCGTGGTCAACGTGGCCCTGCAACGGATCGGCCAGGACCTGCCCAGCAGCAATCTCGGGGCCCTCGAGGGCGAGTCGTACGTCTACAACGCCTACCTGCTGAGTCTGAGCGCGCTGCTGATACTTGCCGGCGCCCTGGCCGACGCGTATGGCCGGCGCCGTCTCTTTGTCATCGGCCTGGTCGGCTTCGGGGTGTCGTCGATCCTGTGCGGTTTCGCGCCGACCATGGAGACGCTGATCCTTTTCCGCATCGTCCAGGGCGCGGCGGGGGCGTTGCTCGTGCCGGGCTCGCTGGCCTTGCTAACCGCCACGTTCGAAGGGGCGGAAAGGGGCCGTGCCTTCGGTCTATGGGCGGCCGCGTCCGCTGCCACGGTCATCCTTGGCCCGGTCGTGGGCGGCATCCTCGTCGAAACGATCTCGTGGCGAGCCGTCTTCTTCATGAACGTGCCCCTTATTGCCATCGCGCTGTGGGCCAGCTGGCGGTACGTGCTGGAGAGCCGCGACCCGACCGCCGGTCGGTCGTTCGACTGGCTCGGTGCCGGCGTCGTGGCCCTGGCCGTGGGTGGCCTCTCGTTCGGGGCGATTTACGGTCAGCAACACCAGTGGCGCGACGGAGTCGGCCAGATCGCGCTCCTGGTGGGCGCGGTCGCCTCAATCCTGTTCATGGTCCTGATGGCTCGCAGCCGACATCCGCTCGTCCCGCTCGGCCTGTTCCGCTCGCGCAACTTCGCGGTCACGAACCTATCGACCTTTCTGATCTACGGCGCTCTGTATGTGGTTGGCTACCAGCAGGCCATCTTCAGCCAGGGCACGCTCGGCTACTCGGCCCCCGCGGCCGGCCTGATCGGCGTGCCCGGCGCGCTCTTTCTCGTCCTCTTGTCGTCGCGTATCGGTGCGCTGGCGGGACGCTTCGGGCCGCGCCGGTTCATGGCGATCGGTCCGGCTCTAATGGGCGCCGGCATCCTATGGCTGACCCGGATTCCGGCCGGCAGCCCGGTCTGGAACCTGCAACCCGGCGATCTCGCAACCTGGCTGCCGTCGAGCGGCTACCTGATCGACTTCCTGCCGTCCACGTTGCTGTTTGGACTTGGTCTGGCGATCACGGTGGCGCCGCTCACGACAGCGTTGATGGCCTCCGTGCCTGAGAGCCGGGCGGGCCTGGGCTCGGCGGTGAACAACGCCATATCGCGAGTCGGACCGCAGCTGGCCGGGGCGCTCATCTTCGTCGCGATCACGGGCGCGTTCTACGCCAACCTGTCAAATCGGGTGCCCGGACTCGACACGTCGTCCGACCAGGTCCGGCAGACCCTGCCGCCGCTCAATCGGCCGGACGCTTCCGTCGGCCCCATCCTCGTGGCGGCGGCGCGGGAGTCATCGACCGACGCGTTCCACCTCGCCATGGGCCTGGCGGCCGGCTTGCTGCTCGCCGGAGCCGCGGTTAACGCCGTCGGCATCCGCGACCCAAAACGCACGGAGCTATAGGAGAGGACACATGAGCGAGGCCGAAAACCGCCGCGCAGTCGAGCGACTCATCGAGGGGCTGAACGCTAAGAACCCCGAGGTGATGAACGAGGTCTTCACTACCGATTCGGTCATGACTTACCCGCAGTCGGGCGAAGTCATTCGTGGCGCCGCCAACCGACAGGCCGTCTACTCAGCCTTTGCGACCCTGCCATCGATCGCGCCTTACCGAACGATCGCGTCAGGCGACATCGTCGTCACCGAAGCGATCCTCGACTACGGCAACGACGACTGCTACAACACGGTCTTCATCTTCGAATGTCGCGACGGCAAGATCGTTCGCGAGACCGCCTACTGGTCGAAGCCGTTCCTGGCCGCGGAGTGGCGCTCCGCCTGGGTGGAGAAGGCCACGCCCGCCACGTGAAAGGCGGGCAGCGCCGGCCCGACGCCGGCCCGCCACACACGGAACTGCCCCCGTCGTGTGACGAGGGCAGTTCGCTTGTGGACCGGAGTCGGCCGATGGATCAGACGAAGCCGTTGGCCTTAAGCCATTCCTTCGCGATCGCGGCGATGTCCTTCTTGTCGAAGACGAACTCGGCGTTGAGCTTGGTCAGCGCGTCGGTCGTCATCTTGGCGGAGACGTCGTTGAGGATCGCCTCGAAACTGGCTGCGTCGACCTTCGCCAGCAAGTCATTGCGGACCAGCGGGGCGATGTTGTCGGCCGGCTGAGTGTGCTTGTCGTCGGTCAGGACGACCCAGCCGTTCTTGGCGATGTCGGGTTGCGTGGAGCAAAGCTCACCCACGTCGACTGTGCCGGCCGTGATAGCGTCGGCCATCGGCTGGTCACAGGCTGAGAGGGGCAGCGCGGACGCCAGATCCAGCCCGTATGCGGTCTTGATCGCCGCAGCGCATACCGGGTTCGTGGCGCAGTCCGTGGCGACGCCGAACTTGAGCTGGCTGGCCACGGCCGTTGTGTCGCTCAGTGTGGCCAGGTGCTTGCTGTCCGCCGTCGCCTTGGTCACGACGAAGGCATTCTGGTCGGCCGCGGGCGAATAGTTGAGGACGGTGATTCCGCCACCCTTGCCGGTGAGGACAGTCTGCAGAGTCGCAGCGTTGGCAGCCGGATCGCCGGTCGCGGTACCGGAATAGTAGGCCAGACCGCTGCCGATGTACTCGGGCTTGAGGTCGAATTTGCCGCTCTCAAGCGCTGGTGCGCTGACCTTCCGAGAGCCGATGCCCATTGCGGTTCGATCGACTGTGTAGCCCTTGGCTTCGAGCGCCTGGCCGTAGATCTCGGCCATGAGTTTGGATTCGTAGAACCCGTCCGAGCCAAGTTTGATGGTTGGTTTGCCCGCGCCGGAAGCTCCTGCACTGGGTTGCGGGCTGCCCCCACCCGTCGAGCAGGCGCTCAGCAGCACCAGCATCGACGCCCCGAGGGCGAGCATGCGGAATCGCCGCATTGGGTTTCCTCCTATTGCCGGCCGCGCAAGCCCAGGGAGCGAGCCGCCACGACGTCCGGCGAATATAGGCCGTCGTCGTCCACCGGCCAAGACCCGGCCCGCCCGATGCCGCCTGGTGGCCCCACCGTGAGACAGGCTCAGCCAGCTGCGCGGCGCGCCAAACCCGCAGAGACGAGGCGTCTCTCCAGCACGAGGAACAGGCCGAGGGTGGTCAGGGCCAGCGCCGCTACGAGAACCACTCCGCCGAACAACTCGCCGTTGTCCTGGTTAGCGTCGCCCAGAACGATGAAGCGGCCCAGGCCCCCAAACCCAAACGCGGCTCCGAGCGTGGCCGTCGCGACGACCTGGACGGCGGCCGAACGTACGCCCGTCGCGAGGACCGGCAGAGCAATCGGGATCTCCACGCCGAACAGGATCTGGCGCTCCTTCATACCCATGGCCCGCGCCGCCTCCACGAGGTCACCGTCGACATCGGCGATCCCCTGATAGGCGTTGACGAGGATGGGCGGTCCGGCGAGGACGATCATCGCCACAAGCGTGGGGTACAGCGTGAAGCCCAGATTCGGGTCGAGCACGGTTGTGAACGGCACCAGCAACCCGATTACGGCGAAGGACGGCAGCGCCCGCCAGGCATTGGCCGAGGTTACGACCAGCCACGAAAACCGACCGGAATGGCCGATCCACAAACCGAGGGGCAGAGCCACCAGAGCCGCCAGCAGAAGAGATACGCCGCTCAGCGCCAGGTGCTCCAGCAGCCTCGCAGGGATTCCATTCGAGCCCTGCCAGTGGGCCGAGTTCGACAGCCAGGCGATGGTGGCACCGATGAGGTCCATCAGCCGCCCACCGTTCTTCTGGCGGCCCACGGAGTGAGCAGCCGCTGAAGCAGCACGAAGCCCACATCGGCGATGACCGCGAGGCCAATCGACAGCAGGCCGCCGACGAGGATCTCCGTGGTGAAGTGGCGGTGGTAGCCGTCGAGGATGTAGTAGCCGAGGCCGCCAAAACTATCGCCGAGGATCGCGGAGACGGTCACAAGACCGATCGTCGAGACGCTGGCCAAGCGCAGACCCGCCACGACAAGAGGAATCGCAAGCGGCAGTTCCACGCGCCACCATCGTTGGCCGCGCGTGTAGCCCATGCCGTCGGCGGCGTCGAGCACGTCCCACGGAACGCCGTCGAAGCCGGCCACGATGTTCGGCACGAACAGGATGATGGTGTACAGGACGAGGGGGATTTCCGCGGTGAAAACGGACAGGCCGGTTATCGCGACCAGCGCCGCGAACATGGCGAAGCTCGGGATGGTGTAGGCGGCCGTGGCCAGGACGGTCACGAACGGATAGAGCTTCCTGCGTCGGATCGAGAGGGCCGCCAGCGCGAACGAGATGGCGAAGCCGACACTCACGGCGATCGCGGCCAGATACAGGTGCTGACCCACGCGGTCGGCGATGGGCCCGAGGTGGGCGAATAGCCAGTCCCAACGAATTAACGGCTCGCCGCTCACGAGTCGCCGCCTGGGGCGGTGACTTTGGCGTCGCCTGCGGCTGCGCTTACACCCGTGGCGCCCTGCCGGGTCGCCCCGTCCGACCGGGTCGGGGCGGGCCGGCGATCTTCCGCCAGCGCGCTCGCAATGGCATCCACCGTGACGAATCCGCACGGCTGGCCCTCGTCGTTGAGAGCCACGCCGCCGCGGGAGTCGGCCGCCAGCAGCACCGACAGCGCATCCCGGAGCTTGGTGCTCGGGGTGAAGATCGGCAGCCCGGACCGGGCCAACGCCGGCAGCGGCGCCAGCTCGAGATCCGCGATCGTGACCAGCGACAACCGCTTGAGGCCGCGATCGGCGCCGACGAAGCGGGCCACGAAATCGGACGCCGGATGAGCCAGGATTTCGTCGGGCGGCCCGAACTGGGCCAGACGGCCGCCCTCCTCCATGACCGCCACGAAATCGCCCATCTTGATCGCTTCGTCGATGTCGTGGGTGACGAAGAGGATCGTCTTGGCGAGGTCCCGCTGCAGGCGCAGGAACTCGTCCTGGAGACGTTCGCGCACGATCGGGTCGACGGCGGCGAACGGCTCGTCCATCAGCATGAGCGGCGGATCCGCCGCCAGGGCACGAGCCACGCCGACTCTCTGGCGCTCGCCACCCGACAGTTGGTATGGATAGCGGTTTCGGTAGCTCGCCGGGTCGAGGCCAACCAGCGACAGCAACTCGTCAGCCCTGGCTAGCTGGCGCTCCTTCGACCAGCCCACCAAAGCCGGCACGACGGCGACGTTGCGCCCGACGGTGAGATGCGGGAACAGGCCCACCTGTTGAATCACGTAGCCGATCCGTCGTCGCAGGGCGGTCACATCCTCGGTCAGGACGTTCACGCCATCGAGCAGAATCTCGCCCGCCGTCGGCTCGATCAGCCGGTTAACCATCTTGAGACTGGTCGTCTTGCCGCAGCCCGACGGTCCGACCAGGACGCAGATGGCTCCGGCCGGAACCGCCAGCGAAAGGTCGTTGACGGCGCCGCGCGCCTGCTCGCCGTGCCCGTAACTCTTGGTTACGCCGCGGAACTCCAGGGCGGCTGCGCCAGTTCGGCTGGCGGCGCCAAGCGAGCGGTCTGCGCCTGTGTAGCCGGCCGGCGGTCCGAGGCTACTCATCCGGTGACTCTCCGAGTATTTCGAACATGGCGTCAGATTAGCCCGAACAGCGTGGCCGGTTGGCCGTCATCGCGCGCCGATGCGTCAAGTGGTGATCGGGCCACAATAGCCGGCATGGATGCCTTGACACTCTACGGCGCGCTGGCCGTCAGCGCGATGCTCGTCTTCTACGCGCTGGAGGGACGGTCGGCCGTGTTCGTGCTGGCATTCGCGGGGGCATGCCTGGCATCCTCGGCCTACGGCTTCCTACAGGGCGCGTGGCCGTTCGGCGTGGTGGAACTGATCTGGTCCGCGATAGCGCTACGACGGTGGCACGTGCGAGCGAGGCGGCCCCTGCCCTACTCCGCGACGATGCGGTAGCCGACTCCCGGCTCGGCCACGATGAGCTTCGCGGCGGCGCCCGACGGATCGGCCGCGGCTAGCTTGCGACGTAACCTCGAGACGTAGACGTGAAGGTAATGGCCCTCGTCCGAATAGGCAGTGCCCCAGACCGCGCGCAGGATCCGGCCCGCCGTCACGACACGGCCGGGCTGCGATAGCAGCACCTTGAGCAGCTCGAACTCGCGCGGGGTCAGCTCCACAAGCGTCTCGCCCACTCTGACCTCGTGGTGGGGCACGTCCAGCACGACCGGCCCGAGTCGCAGGCAACCATCCGAGTCGGCCGCCGGGCCCGCCGCTCGCCGCAGCACCGCCCGCATCCGGGCATGCAACTCCGACAGTCCGAACGGCTTCGTCAGGTAGTCGTCAGCACCGGCGTCAAGAGCGGCGACTCGGTCCACTTCCCTACCCCGTGCCGAGACGACGATGATCGGGGTGGTTGCCTCGCGTCGGACGCGCAGGATCACGGCCTGGCCGTCCAGATCGGGCAATCCCAGATCGAGCAGGATGAGGTCCGGACGGCGGATGTCCCACAACCGCAGCGCCTCGCGAGCGTCTCCCGCCTCGTCCACCTCGTGGCCACGGGCGCGGAGGTTGCTGGCTATCGCGACTCGCGCCGCATCGTCATCCTCGACAATCAGGATGACTGCACCGCCTTCGGTCATCGGGACTCCGCGGGTTCGGCCGCCACGGGTTCGGCCGCTGGTTCGGCCTCCTCGCCCAGCGGACCCGGCTCCTCCCGCGGGCCCGCGTCGCTCTCAATCTGCAGTCGCACCACCACCGCCAGGCCGCCGAGCGTGCTGGGTCGCGCCTCCGCTGATCCGCTCATCGCCTCGGCGAGACCTCGGACGACGGCCAGCCCGATGCCCGAACCGGCCTCGGACCGCAAGCCCTGACGGCGCGGCACCCGATAGAATCGCTCGAACAGGTGCGGCAGCGCCGTAGCGGAAACGCCCGGTCCGGCATCCTCGACCATCAGCAGGACGCGGTCCCCGACCGCCCGCGCAGAGACGCGAAGAGCTTTGCCGGCTGCATACCGGGCCGCGTTTTCAAGCAGGTTTGTAAGGATCTGGTCGACGAACATGCCGTCCACCAGGACCGCCGGAAGGTCCGACGGAATTGCAACCTCGACCTTCGACAGGGCAAGCGTTGGAGCCAGCCGTTCAACCACCGGATCGACCAGGTCGGCCAGGTCGTAGAGCTCCAGCGATGCATGCAGCGCCCCGCCCTCGATTCGGCTCAGGTCCAACATGTTGCGCACCAGCCGGCTGAGCCTCTCAGCCTCGAGATCGATCGAACCCGCGACAGCCCGAAATTCCTCCGGTGCCAATGCGACTTCGGGGTCCATCAAGTTGCCGGCCGCGGCCCGGATTGCCGCGAGTGGCGTTCTTAGATCGTGCGAGACCGAGTCGAGCAGCGCGGACTTGAGGGCGTCGCCCTGGCGAGCCACCTCAACGGCCGTAGCCTCGGCCGCCAGACGATCCCGGAAGACGGACTGTCCCAGCTGGTCGGCGGCAGCGGCCATCAGCCGCGAGTGGGAGCGGCCGGGAAACGGAGCCCCTCGGGCTCGGGTCGCCCACAGCGAACCGATCGTCTCACCACCGACCGCGATTGGCACGCGAAGGATCGTCAGCGGCTCGTCGTCATGGAGTTGACGAAGACGTACCTCGCGCGCCTCGACACCATCGCGCGGCCGCGAGATGACGGTCTCGCGGACCTTGGCCCACGTGGGCTGGCCATCGGCCGAACTCGAGTGGAGCGTCCAGCGCAAGGCAACGGACGGTCGCGGCTCGCCCGGCTGCGAGTCTGCCACGGCGCGCTCCTCCGAGATGGACGCCCCGAGTCCGACCCAGACGCGGGCCATCTCCGCCTCGCGAGACAGGCGCTGAGCCAGCAGCGGCGCTGCCTCCAACGAGGTCGAGGCCGTGGCGATGTCGCGGCTCATAGCAAACATCGCCCGGGCTTCGGCGCTGCGCAGCTCGGCCTCGCGGCGCCGTTCCAGTTGCAATGCGCTCAGCCGCCCAATTGCGATGGCCACAACGAGGAAGAGCAGCAGGTCCAGCCACTCTTCCGGCGCCGCGATCGAGAATGTATAGAGGGGTTGCACGAGGAAGAAGTCGTACAGTAGGAACGAGGCCAGGGAAGTGGTCACGGCCATCCAGCTGCCGTAGCCCATGCCGACTGCCACGACCGCCAGTAGATAGACCGTGGCCGCGTGGGGCACGCCCAGCTGATACCGGATGAGCGCCGCCAGGGCCGTGGCCACGGCCAGGCTGAGCGCCGCAACCGCGAGTCCCGCCAGCGGCGGACGGCTGGGGTGGACTGGCACTCGGAACGGTCGACTCGGCACGTGCCCATGTTAGCGAGTGTCGGGCCCGGTCCGGCCCGCCCGGACCGGAGCCCGGGCCGCTCCCATCCCGCCCTAGAATTGCGATGTGATGCACGGGATCGTGGCGTTTGTGGTTGCAGCCCGCGACTGGCTGGCGCGTGTCGCGAGCTTGCATTGGGCGCGCATCGGCGGCTTGGAGCTCGCCGTGCCGGCGGCGGCAGTCCTGGTCGTATTCAATGCCATTCCGCAGCTCGGCCGCGACCTCTGGGGAGTGCCGTTCTGGCTCGCCTGGATCCTGGTCACGGCCACCGCGGTGGCGGCGTTCCTGGCCTTGAGGCGGGTTGCGCGCCCGGCCTGGAAGCAACGCCTCGCCAGCCCGGAGATGTTGCTGCTGGCAGGCATC
This sequence comes from Chloroflexota bacterium, assembly GCA_043739665.1. Classification (GTDB taxonomy): domain Bacteria; phylum Chloroflexota; class Limnocylindria; order Limnocylindrales; family CSP1-4; genus Fen-1039. Next base: position 4,985 of record JAYUDR010000196.1, on the reverse strand, counting down.
GTCGCCTCCTGGGTCCTATACGACATCCTGTTCTGGCAGCGGCCCAATAACCTGTACGACCTCAACGTATATCTGGGATCGGCGGCGCGCTGGTTGGACGGCGGCCAGCCGTATATGACGGCCGCTGTTTCGAGTTGGCCATCGGGGCCGCAGAGCGATTTCTTCTTGTACCCACCACCCTTGCTGCCAGTCTTCGGCCTGCTCTCGCGCCTATCGGATATGCCGGTCGCGCTGGGGTTCACCGCGGCAATGGTCGCCTGCGCCTACAAGGCCTATCGCTTCCTCGGCCTGTCAAGGGCGTACAGCCTGGTCTTGCTCACCTTCCCGCCGGTCATGATCGGCTTCGAGTCGGGCAACATCGCCAGCCTGACGTTTCTCCTGTTCGCCGCTGCGGTGAAGTCGGGCGGCGCTCTGGTCGTCGACGGCCTCTTCAAGGTGCAAACGGGAATACCAGCCCTGTGGCTCATCAGAGAACGCCGCTGGCGCGGCGTTCTGGCGGGTGCGGCGGTTGTCCTCGCGATCGTCCTCGTGACACTCCCGATCGTCGGGCTGGACTCATGGCGGGCATGGTGGGACGGCCTTGGCTACCGCGCCGCATCCCAGGCCGAGGTGCCGGCCCTCTTCGGCTTCTCGTACGCGAAGCTGCTGCCCGGCGGCGTGTACTCGGCCCTGTGTGTCGCCTTCCTGGGACTTGCCCTCGTCTTCCGGGGAAGACCAGGCCTCGCGGCTCTGGGACTGGCGTCGATCTTCGCCTCGCCCGCGCTCTGGCCCCACGGCTTTGTTTTCGCCCTGCCGGCAGTTCTGATGCTGGAGAGCGGCACGGGCGTCTGGCTGATCTTGGGCGCCGGGGCTTTCGGGCCCAACATGTGGCTGCTGTTCATGGCCGGCTGGGTTGCGGTACTGGGGGCTCGCCGACTGCCGGCGGGTCGACTCCATCCTCTCGTCGGCAGAGACGGCCTCTGGCCTCGACCGACCCGGGCCAAGCCCGCTCCGACGGGCGACATCGCCGTCTCCGGAAGCACACGGCGGGCACAGGACACCACCACCTGAGATCGGCCAGAATTGAGTTTCGCGGACGCTGACGTCTCGCCCAAGCCCTCTCTCCGGACAATCAGAGGAACGAATGCCGCAGATCGCCGAAAAGGCCACAGGGTTCAAGGCTCGGGTCCGCGCGCTCCGACAACCTCCGGCCAGCCCTCACGAGACCCGCGGTGCTAGCGTCGTTCGGCCAATCGTATTCGGCGCTACAGACGGGCTCGTCTGCAACCTGTCGCTGATCATGGGCGTCGCGGGCGCGGCCCGGCAGGATCCGCATGCGATCGTCATCGCCGGTGTGGCCGGGCTGCTCGCGGGTGGCTTTTCGATGGCCGTCGGCGAGTACATATCGGTCCAGTCACAGCGAGAAATGCTCGACTACCAGATCGACCTGCAGCGTCACCAGCTTCACCACACTCCGGAGCAGGAGCGCCAGATACTCCGCGACATCTATCTGGCCAAGGGCCTCTCTGGCGCCGAAGCGGATCTCATCGTCAAACGGATCATGAAGGACCCGGAGAAGGCGATCGATACGTTCGTGCGCGAGGAGATTGGGCTGTCGGCCGCCACGATGGGCTCACCTGTCGCGGCCGGTCTAGGCTCGATGTCCGCATTCTCGGTCGGGGCTATCGTGCCCCTCTTGCCTTTCCTGGTGCTGGGCGGCGGTCGCCTGGCTTTCGCCCTCAGCATCGCCGCATCTGGAGTTGCCCTATTCGCCATTGGCCTTGCCGTCAGCCGCCTGACCCACCGCCACGCGATCTTGTCGGGCGTCCGTCAGGTGGCCCTTGGGGGCGCGGCGGCGGCAGTGACGTTCGGCATCGGGTCGCTGCTGGGGACTGCCGTCGGGTAGCGACTGCGCCCGGCGCCGGAGGATTTCGGCTGCGGGCCGACAAGGCAATGGTCCGGGGTGATGTTATTCTGCGCCGCCGTGCCTCAGACTGGCACATGACCGGCACACGTCAAGCTGAATGGGCTTGACGCAACTCATGGCAGGGCCGCTTCCCCCCAAGCGGCCCTGCCATCACATCCGGCCACCACATCCGGCCCGCCGACGGCAAGGCGCTATCCTGACGTCCATGCCAGCAGAATGGACTTCTAGCAAGCCCCTCATCGTGATTACCGTGGCCCACGCTGCCACCTCGACCGACCCAGCCCTGACTCTTCGCAAGAGCGAGTTGTACGCGGCCGCGATTACCCGCCACGGCGGCAGTGTGACTCTGGTGGATGCCTCCATACCGACCGCCGAGCGCGACCGCCTTTTCGATGAGATGGCCGGGCTGCTGCTGACCGGCGGGCCTGACGTCGACCCGGCGCTATACCGCGAGGCTGCCGCCGGTGCGACGGAACTGGACCCCGCCCGCGACTCCCTGGAGCAGGCGGCCTGGCGGGCGGCCCAAGGACGCGCGGTCCCGGTCCTGGGCATCTGCCGTGGGCTGCAGGCGATCAACGTCTTCTCCGGCGGCAGCCTTCTGCAGGACGTGCCCGACCACGCCGGCACTCCCTACGGTCAGGGCCCCGCCCTCACGCACGACATGGAGATCGACCCGGATAGCCGGCTGGGCCGGGCCGTCGCGGCGGGCGCTCCCGAAGGTTTGGCGGCCACGGACGAGGATGACTCGACCATCGAGTTGACGGTCAACACTTACCACCACCAGGCCGTCGATCGCGCGCGGCTGGCCCCTGGCCTCAGGGCCGTGGGTTGGGCGGCCAGCAAGTCCGGCCGCCTCGTCGAAGCTTTGGAGAGTCGCGATGACCGCTGGCTCGTGGCCGTCCAATGCCACCCCGAGCGCACCGAATCCACCCCCGACGAGTTCGAGGGCCTGTGGGAGGCGTTCGTCCACGCCGCCCGCGACGCCGCCGCGGAGCCGGCCGGGTAAGATTTCGCCGCGCGCAACGTCACCCGTGGCGATGGATTGGCTAGGAGGTTCAGGGTGTTCGTTCCCCTCTCGGTACTCGAGTTCCGCGACCGGGCGGAGACGTACTTCGGCGAGAAGGTCGGAGTCGTCGATGGTGAGCGTCAGTTCACCTATCGACAGTTCGGCGAGCGAACCCACCGCCTGGCGAATGCCTTGCGGGAGCTGGGCGTCGGCTCGGGCGACCGAGTCAGCTTCATCACCTACAACACCCACCAGCTCCTCGAGGCCTACTACGGCGTCCTCGAAGCCGGCGCGATCCTCAACCCCATCAACATCCGCCTGACGCCGGGCGAGATCGCCTACATCGTCGGCCATGCCGGCTCGAAGGTCGTCTTCTTCCACAAGGATTTCAAACCGCTCGTCGAGGCAATGATCCCAGAGCTGGCTGAGAAGCCGCGGTTCGTGATCATGGAAGGGGCTCCGGACGGCGTGGCTCAGGACGAGTACGAGGCCCTGCTTTCGGGCGGCTCGCCGGAGCCGGTGACCACCGCCATTGACGAGAACGCCGTCGCCGAACTCTTCTACACCAGCGGCACGACCGGCTTCCCCAAGGGCGTGACCATGACCCACCGCGAGCTGTATCTGCACTCGCTCTACGCCGAGATTGGTCTGGCGTTTACCCAGGACGATGTCGTCCTGCACGTGGTCCCGCTCTTCCACGTAAACGGCTGGGGCACACCCCACTTCCTGACGATGATCGGCGGCCGCCACGTCATGCTCCGCAAGTTCGAGCCGGTGGCCTTCATGCACGCTATCGAGCGACACAGGGTCACGCGCGTCCTGGCCGTGCCGGCCATCTTCAACGCCATCCTCCATCACGCCGATAGATCCAAGCACGACCTGTCGAGCCTAAAGCAGGTGATCGTCGGCGGCGCGCCCTCCTCGCCCACACTAATCGCCGGCCTGGAGGAGGCCCTCGGCGTCCAGGCGATAGTCGGCTATGGCCTGACGGAAACCTCGCCGATCCTGACCCTGGCCGCGCCGCGAACCTTCCTGACCGAATCCGAACCGCCCGAGAAGCGCCTGCTCAGGCAGTCCTGGACCGGCTGGCCGCTGCCCGGCGTCAGCCTGCGCGTCGTCCATTCGGACGGGCGCGACGTCCGGCCCGACGGCGAGCAGATCGGCGAGATCATCGCCCGTTCCAACACGGTCATGAACGGCTACTACAAGGATCCCGAAGCTACCACAGAAACGATCCGCGACGGCTGGCTCTACACCGGCGACATGGGCGTCATCGACGAACAGGGCTACGTCCTGATCAAGGACCGCTCCAAGGACATCATCATCCGGGGCGGTGAGAACATCTCCTCGGTCGAGGTCGAGAACGCCATCCTGTCGCACCCGGCCGTCCTCGAATGTGCGGTCGTGGCGGTGCCGGACAAGGCGCTCGGCGAGGCCCCGGTCGCGCTCGTGGTCCTCAAACCGGGGCAGACCGCCACGTCCAGGGAGCTGCGCGACCACGTCAAGGAGAGGCTCGCCCGGTTCAAGGTTCCGCGCGACGTCCACTTCCGCGAGGCCCTGCCAAGGGGCGGCACGGGCAAGGTTCTCAAGTCGGAGTTGCGCGAGCCGTTCTGGAAGGGCCACGACGCCCGCGTCCAGTAACCTATACGCGACAGACGCCGCCCGGTCCAGCCGGCGCGGCGGGTTCCGTCGGCGTCAGGCGGCGCAGCTTCCTAGGAGGACTCGGTCGTGCTATTCGATATGCCTCTGGCCGAGCTGCTGGTCTATAAGCCAGAGCGCGAAGAACCTGCCGACTTCGACGCCTTCTGGGCCGACACGCTGGCGGATGCCCGATCACGCCCCATCGGCGCCCAATTCGAGCCCATCGACGCAGGCCTAGCGACAATCGATGTCTCCGACGTCACCTTCGCCGGTTTCGGTGGCCAGCCGATCAAGGGCTGGTTCCTAACTCCCCGGGACGTGGCCGCCTCGCCGTTCGTGCGCGACGGTCGTCTGCCGTGTGTGGTCGAGTACATCGGCTATGGCGGCGGCCGCGGCCGGCCGATCGACTGGCTGATGGCCCCTAGCGCCGGC
>JAYUDR010000195.1:0-4344 GCA_043739665.1 Chloroflexota bacterium | reverse complement strand
GCCACTCGCGGCTGCACGGGAAGCGCGCGCCTTCCTGCAAGGCGCTATTGAGCACGCCGAACCGCTCGGCGCCGGCCACGGTCCGGTAAACCACTTCTGGAGGTCGTCCCATGCCTGAACTCGATCTGGCCGAGCGCACCGCCCAATCGCTGGCCCTTATTCGCGAGCGCACTCCGCTCATCCACAACATCACCAACTTTGTCGTAATGAACGAGACGGCCAACGTGCTGCTGGCGCTGGGCGCCTCGCCGGTCATGGCCCACGCCATCGAAGAGGTCCGCGAGATGGTGGGCTACGCCGGTGCCCTGGTGCTCAATATCGGCACGCTGGAGGCCGACTGGATTGAATCGATGCTGGCGGCCGGCGAGGAGGCCAACGCACGCGGCATCCCCGTTGTGCTGGATCCGGTTGGGGCCGGTGCCACCCGGCTCCGAACCACCACCACAGAGCGGATCCGCTCCGCAGTCCGCGTGGCCGTCGTTCGAGGCAACGCCGCCGAACTGGCCACGATCGCCGGCATGGAGGCGCAGATCCGCGGCGTGGACTCGGTCTCCTCCGGCGCCCCGGACACCGTCGCGAGGCTCGCGGCGGCGCGTTTCGGTGGCGCCGCAGTCGTCAGCGGGGCCGTGGACTACGTGGCCGACGCGACACGCGTGGCCGAGGTCCGTAACGGACATCCGTTGATGAGCCGCATCACCGGCTCGGGCTGCATGGCCAGCGCGATCGTCGGGGCGTTCCTGGCCGTTGAGCGGGACCCGTTCCTGGCCGCGACCGAGGCGATGATCGCCTTTGGGATCGCCGGCGAGGTGGCCGCGGAGCGCAGCGCCGGACCGGGCACGTTCCGCCCGCACCTCATGGACGCCGTTGCGGCGCTGGACGAGGCCACGATCCTTGCCCGGGCGAAGGCGACCCTTCGGGAGACTGCGGCGGCATGAGCCCGAGTGACGGCGGCGGCGTGGCCGAGACCGAAGGCAGCCGAGAGCGGGCTCGACGCCGCGAACTGCTCCGGCGAGCGGGCGTCTACCTGGTGACCGAGGAGTCGCTCAGCGCCGGCCGGCGTTCGGAGGAGATCGTCGAGGCGGCACTGGAAGCCGGTGTCCGCGTCGTCCAGGTTCGCGAGAAGGAGGGATCGGCCAGACGGGCTCTGGAGATCGCCCTGGCCGTGCGCCGGCTGACGCGCCGATTCGATGCCCTGCTCATCGTCAACGACCGGATCGACATTGCCCTGGCCGCCGAAGCCGATGGTGTCCACCTCGGACAGGAGGATCTCCCGATCGCGGAGGCAAGGCGGCTTCTGGGCGAGGCCGCCTTGATCGGGCTGTCGATCACGGACGTTGCCCAGCTGGTGGCGCCCGACGCTGCCCTGGCCGACTGTCTGGGCGTGGGCGCAGTCTTCCCCACCGGCTCGAAGTCGGACGCGACCCTTACCGGACTCGCTCTCCTGGCAGCAGCCCGAACGGCGACCGCGGCAACCAGAGTCCCGATCGTCGCCATCGGCGGGATTACGGCCCAGAATGCCGGCCGGGCCGTGCTGGCAGGCGCCGACGTGGTGGCGGTCATCAGCGCCATTGCGGCCGCTCCAGACCCGGGGCGGGCGGCCGCGGCGCTGCTCGAGGCGGTGCGCGTGGCTGGGTCGCGGCGTCCGGTGGCGAGCCTCCGATGAGTGGCTCCGGGGAGTTTGAGCTGATCGCATCGCTGGCGAGCCGCCTCGACCCTGCGGCCGATGGGCTGGGGATCGGCGACGACGCTGCCGCCTGGTCGCCAACCCCGGGCGCCCTGGTCGTGGCCACGACCGACATGCTCGTTGAGGGTGTTCACTTCCGCCTCGACTGGACCTCGCCGCGCGACCTCGGCTGGAAAGTGCTGGCGGTCAACCTCTCCGATCTGGCGGCCATGGGCGCGGCGCCGGGCCGGGCCCTGATCTCCGTGGCGCTGCTGCCGGGCCAGACAGCGCTAGTCGGGGAGATGTATGAGGGCCTGAGCGAGCTGGCCCGGCTCACCGGCACGCTTGTGGTCGGTGGCGACACCGTTCGTACTTCGGGGCCGTTGGTAGTGAACGTGGCGCTTATCGGCGAGGCGGAGCCGGGCCGGCTGCTGCGGCGGGACGGCGCTCTGGCCGGAGACCTGCTCGCCCTCACCGGTGCGGTCGGGGCCTCGGCCGCGGGCCTGGCTCTGCTGTTGGACGGCGATCGCGATCGGCTCAGCCGGCGGGAGGCCGCGCCCCTGCTTGCGGCCCACCATCGCCCCAGCCCGCGGCTTGCGGCGGGCCGGACTCTCGCGGCTCTGGGGCTGCGCTGCGCCATAGACGTCAGCGACGGCGTTGCCAGCGAAGCCTGGCACCTGGCCCGGGCCAGCGGCGTGGCCATCCAGCTGGACGCGGACCGGCTCCCCCTCGCGGTCGCCGCGGTCGCCCTCTTCGGAGACGCCAAAGCGCGTCATCTCGCCCTCTCGGGCGGTGAGGACTACCAGTTGCTCTTCACCGTGCCGGAGGCTCGTCTGGCCGAGGTTGCGGCGGCGCTGGGCGAAGAAGACCGCCCGATCGTTGTTGGTCGGGTGGTCGGTCTCCATCCCGGCGGGCACCTGGAACTGATGCAGGCAGGAAGCGTCGCCGAGCCGGCCCGACCCGGCTACGTGGCGTTCTGATGGCCTCAGGACAACCGCTGGTCGCACAAGCTCAACCTCTGGGCGTCCCGCGCAGCGATCTGGCTGCCGCGACCATCGGTATCGAGCCGGTACCCGAACGCTTTCGCATCCTGGGTTTCTTCGACTACTTCGTCCTGTGGGCCGATTTCGGCGTCGGCCTCCTGGTGCTCCTCGCGGGAACGTTCCTCGTGCCGGGCCTGGGATTGGGGGAGGCTATCGCTGCCATTCTTGTCGGGACGCTCATCGGCAACGTGATGCTGGGGCTCGCCGGAGTGGTCGGCAGCGACAACGCGATTCCATCGATGGTCAGCCTGCGGCCGGCCTTCGGCCAGCGCGGCAGCTACCTGCCCAGCCTGATCAACGTCATCCAGCTGGTGGGCTGGGGCGCATTCGAGATCTTTATCATGGCCAAGGCGTCGGCCGGCCTGACGCAATCGCTCTGGGGTGTTTCGAGCTACCAGCTGTGGGCCGTGCTGTGGGGCATCGTGGTGACCTTGTTCGCGCTCGGCGGACCGCTTGTCGTGGTGCGCCAATGGCTCGAGAAGGCCGGCATCTGGATCGTCCTCGTGACCGGAGCCTGGATGGTCATCTATGTGGTAACTCACGCTGACTTCGCAGTCCTCGCGAGCAGGCACGGCGACGGCAGTCTGACCTTCGCGCAGGGCGTCGACCTGGTCGTCGCGATGCCGATCAGCTGGCTGCCCATCGTCGCCGACTTCAACCGGTTCGCTAAGACTTCCCGTTCGTCATTCTGGGGGACCGTGTCGGGCTTTGCGGTGTCCAACGTCCTCTTCTACACACTCGGCGTCCTTCTGATCCTGGTGCTCCCGACCGGTGACCTGATTGCTTCGATCATGACCATCGCCTTCGGCGCCGCAGGCCTCGCGCTCCTACTCGGCGATGAGACCGACAACGCCTTTGCCGATGTCTACTCGGGCGCCATCTCGATCAAGAATGTGCTGCCCACGCTCTCTACGCGTCTCCTTGTCGCCTCCATCGGCGGCGTCTGCCTTGTCATCGCCCTCACCGTCGACCTCACCAGCTTCCAGGGCTTTCTCTATCTCGTGGGCTCCCTGTTCACGCCGCTTTTCGGTGTCTTGTTCGCCGACTACTTCATCCTGAAGCGACGGCGCTACCCGTCTGAGGAGCTGTATCCGGAGGACGGCCAAGGCCGATCTCGCGCAGGGATCAACCCGGTGGCCTTGATCGCTTGGGGTTCCGGCATCGCCACCTACCTCGCCGAGACGACTTACGTCGGCTGGCTGGGAGGAACGCTTCCGTCGCTAGCCGTATCGCTCATCGCCTACCTGGCTCTTAGCCTGGCAGTCGAGCGTATTCGGGCGGCCGCATAGCTTGACCGGATGGTGCGCACGGCGCGACAAGGCATCCCTGAACAAGATTCTCGCGCGACGATGCATCCAAGCACGGCAATTCGTCGTATAGATGTACAGAGAAGGTGAACAGAGCCGGTTAGTGACCATCAACTGATGGACCGCGGACTACCACTGTTGCGGCGCCTGCGTAAGCCGATATCTTGGGCAAGCCTAAGTCGAGCGAATGGTAGATTTCGAGACGTGACCGATCTCTCTCATCCAGCAATTCAGCGGGTTATCGAGGTCGCCGCTCGTAAGGGGGTGGCCCTGGATATCCGCGTGTTCCGCAGTTCGACCTACACTGCGGAGGAGACGGCAGCGACCGTCG
>JAYUDR010000194.1:0-1541 GCA_043739665.1 Chloroflexota bacterium | reverse complement strand
ACGGGAAGAAACTGACCATGGTCGATCACGACCGCGACACGGCGCAAGGCGACGAGTTCGCTCGCCGTCACGGGATTGTGGGCCAGCCCGCCATGGTCATCTACGACGCCCAGGGGAAGCTCCTGCACAGAGGCTATGGGCCGTCTACCGCGAGGGAAACCGAGGATTTCATCCGCAAGTGGGCCGAGAGTTCCCCGTAGCCCTCGACGGTGCTCCATATCTCCGCAGTAAAGTCAGGGTAATTTGCACGGAGTTTACGTGACTACCCTTCTGGTTTCACAAAGCGCTCGTACTATTGGGTGCAAGGAGCTAAAAGATGTCGCAGCCGTTCCTCCGCCAGGATTGCGACGCTCCTCGTTGAAATCTTCGACCGGCGCCCACATCGGGGTGCCCCAGTCTTACGGCCGGGCAGAGCCTCCCCTCTACCCGCGCCCCGAGCCCTTCGGGCTACACAGGCTAGCATCGACCGCTTCTCTCCTACCTCTCTCCAGTCGCGTCGAATAGCCAGGAACCGCAAAAGAGCCCGCTTTGGCCAGCGGGCTCTTTGCATGTTTAGACCGGGCGGTGGGCGAACGCTTTCAGGCGGTTACGGGCACGCCGAGCTTCACCGTGGGAAGTTCGGCTCCGGCGAAGAGGTCCACAACCGCGCCGCCCTGGAGCAGGCTCGAAATGTAGACGTGGCCTTCGGGCACTCGCTCGGTGACCGTTACGAGGGCAGTAATCGTGGTCCCTGCCGCGCCCACTTCAACCTGGTCGCCGTCCCGAATGCCGAGGCGCAGGCCGTCCTCTTCGCTAACCTGGATACGGTCATAGCGGTGGAGCTTTTCAGCCTCCGGGTGGCGCAGCGAGGCTGCGTCCTCGGCCGTGTACAGGTCCCGGCCGGTGATCACGCGCATTCCATCGCCAGCTTGCAACGCCTCCAACGGGACCATCGTCCCCTTTCCGCTCCCAGGGACGTCCAGGCGGACTCCTTCGCCGATAATCAGATCGTGGGCGGGCTGGTATGCCGGGTTGGTCTTCACGATCTCGCCAAGAGCAGCGTCGGTGGTCGCGGGCAGCGTCACTCCAAGGGCGGCGCCGAGCGAATGGAGTGCTGCGAAGCATTTGATCGCGTCGCCGTCCGGTTCGAGCGCGGCGGAGAGCCGCTGCACCCGGAAGTCCATCTGCGTGTACGTGCCCTTGGCCGTGTACGGCCGTCCAGCCGCAATGACGACGTTCGCACGCTTCGCGGTCTCGTGGAGGACGTTGTCGATCACGACGATCGTTTCGATGCCGGCCAGCGCCGCGGCGGCGCCGGGCAGGTGCATCGTCACGTCGTCGCGGATGACCAGCAGGCCGCTCAGGCCTTCCAGCGGGTCCATGCTGCCTTCGAGGGCCACGCCCACATCCTGGAGTCCGTGGACGTTGACCGCCGGCGGCAGAATCGCAAGGTTTTTCGAGGCGTCCGCGCCAAAGAGCGCGACCGCGAGGTTGGCGGCTCCGGCGGCCATCGAGCCGGCAATCGCCGGGCTGACGGGGTTCGGGGCGCAGATAACGAGGGT
>JAYUDR010000193.1:0-4375 GCA_043739665.1 Chloroflexota bacterium | reverse complement strand
AGGCCGGCTCGATGGTGGCCCCGGACTACCTCCGCTTCGACTACCACATGGACCGGCCGCTCAGCGCGGACGAGAAGCGGGCGATTGAGGACGAGGTTCGGCGAGTAGTGCGCGACAACCGACCCGTGACGACCGTGGTCCGTCCTATGGCCGAGGCGATCGCCGCCGGCGCCGACGCCTTCTTCGACGACAAGTACGGCGAATACGTCCGGACCGTTAGCGTCGAGGGCTACTCGCTCGAGCTGTGCGGCGGCACTCACTGTTCGGCATCCGGCCAGATCGGCAGCTTTGTGATCACCGCCGAGCGGAGTATCGGGGCCGGGATCAGGCGCATCGAGGCCATGACCGGCGACGGCGCCGACGCGCTCCTCCGGGAGAGATTGGCCCTCCTGGACCGGGTGGCGGAGGCGCTCGGGGCCAACTCCGTCGAAGCCGCCGTGGATCGAGCCGCCACCCTCCAGGAAGATCTGAAGGAGACGCGCCGCAGACTGCGTGCCGGCGGCAGCGGCACCCCCAAGGCCGCCGACCTTGCGGCCCAGGCAGCCGAACCGGCGCCGGGCGTCAAGCTTGTCGCCTACTCGGGTAGCTTCGAGTCGCCGGAGCAGTGGAAAGGCTTCGCCAAGGAGATTCGGGCTGGGTTCGCTTCGGGCGTAATCGCCGTCGCCTTCGACGCCGAAGCGCCGCAGCTGTTCATCACGGTGAGTCCAGAGCTGGTGGAGCGCGGCATTTCGGCGGGCGAACTCGTCAAGGTCGGCATGAAGTCCATGGCGGGCCGCGGCGGTGGCCGCCCAGAGATGGCTCAGGGCATGGGCACACGTCGGGACGGGATCAGCTCGGCCCTGGCCGCGATCGCGGATACACTAAGAACGGTGGGCAAGTAGCCGAAAGATAGGGGAGCGGCCGTGGCATTTTGGCGCAGAATCTGGGGCCGTGAGGAAGAATCGACTCTGGCTGCCTGCACCGCTTTGGATATCGGGACCGAGTTCGCCAAGGCCCTTGTTTTCGAGATCGACGAAGACGGCATGGGCACCGTGCGTGGTGTCGGGCGCAAGCGCCAGGGGCTGGCCCACATGCAGTCCGGGACGGTTACGGACATCAACGCCGTCGTCGACAACTGCACGGTTGCGCTCCAGGAGGCCGAGGAGATGGCCGGCTTCCGGCCGACGCAGGTCGTTATCGGCATTGCCGGTGAGCTGGTCAAGGGCTTCACCACCACTCACTCGCAGGAGCGCAAGCGGGCCGACACCGTTATCACGGACGCTGAGCTGCAGAAGCTCATCGACGGCGTCCAGCGCGAAGCCCTGCGCGAAGCCGAACGCGCTATCACCTGGGAGACCGGCCTAACGCAGGTCGACGTGCGTCTGGTTCATGCCGCCGTCACCGGCGCCCAGATCGATGGCTACCCGGTCACCAATCCGGTCGGGTTCCGGGGTCGCACAGTCAAGATCAGCGTCTTTAATGCATTTGCGCCGCTCGTCCACCTGGGCGCCCTGCAGAGTGTGGCCGAGCACCTTGAGCTGGACCTTCTTGAGATCGTCGCGGAACCATATGCCGTGGCCCGCGTCCTCGCCAGCGAGCAAGTTCAGCAATCCGGCGCTCTCTTTATTGACATCGGCGGAGGGACCACGGACGTGGCTCTCGTACGCCACGGCGGCATCGAAGGGACGCGCATGTTCGCCCTCGGCGGCCGCGCCTTCACGAAGTCCATCGCCGATCGCATGGATCTGCCGTTCCCGCGAGCCGAGGAGATGAAGCTCGACTACGCCCGGGGCATCCTTGTTGAGCGTCGAGCCGATGTGGCCAAGATCGTCGCCGATGACGTGGCCATCTGGGCCGCCGGTGTGGAGTTGGTATTGGACGAGTTGGCCGAAGGTGACCTTCTGCCGGGGCGCGTCTACCTGTGCGGCGGCGGCTCGCATCTGCCGCAGATCGAGACCACGCTGCGCGGCGAGGAGTTCTGGAGGCACCTGCCGTTCAGCCGGCCGCCGGAGGTCGCCGTGATAACTCCGAAGCAGGTCGAACGGATCAAGGACGGCACGAATCTTCTGGTTGACCAGCAGGACGTGACGCCGCTCGGTCTGGCCTATCAGGCGATCGAGCTTCAGACAAACGAAGACCCGCTTGATATTGCCCTGAGGCGCGTCCTCAAAGCGATGAAGATCTAGCGATGGCTATCTACTACCTGGAGATCGACGACGAGGTCACCTCAGCCGCGGCCAGAATCCGCGACTCCTCAGACAATCGCATCGCCCTTGTGCTGTCCGGCGGGGCACGCGTGGCTACGTCGCGAATCAACTTCCGGCTGCTCGCCCGCGAGGCTCGCCATCGCAACAAACGGCTGGCCATCATCACCGGGGATCCGTCCGTTCAGTCCGTGGCCCGGAGCGCTGAACTGCCCGTCTACGCCTCGGTCGGGGAGTACGAGCGGGCGGAAGCGGCTCGGGCTCGCGGCCTGGCGGAAGGCACCACAACGGCGGCTTCCGATGCGCTCGATGAGCTGGCCCTAACGGTGGGCCCCGGAACTCACGCGGCCGCGGCGGGTTCGGGCCCGGCGGGCTCGGGCGGGGCGCTAGGCGGTGCGCCGGCGCGACCCAGCCGCGTCACAGGAGGGCCGGTCGTCGGGACGAGTGGCGCCGCGTCGGGCTCAGGCATGCGCGTCTCGAAAGCCGCCATCGCCGGCATCAGTGCCATCTTGATTCTGGTCCTGGCCGCAGCCGCGTTCTTCTTCTATCCGAGCGCCACGGTGGCAGTGACGCTCCGAGAAGAGCCCGTCGGCCCGATCGCCCTGATCGTCAAGGTGGATCCCGGCGTCTCCGTTCCCAACGATCAAGCGGGCACGGTTCCGGGGCAGACCAAAGACTTTCCTGTGTCCGTCAGCGGCACGTTCAACGCCACGGGCCAGAAGGTCGTGGAGACGGCCGCCACCGGAATGGTGACGTTCTCGACAATCAATAACGTCTTTTCGGTGCCCGTTCCGATTGGGACCAAGGTCACGACTGCCGGCGGAACGGCTTTCCTCACGGCTGCCGCAGTCATAATTCCTAAAGCAACCTCAAGCAACTTGGTGCTCACGCCGGGCAAGGTCGAAGCGCCGATTCAGGCCGTGACGAAGGGCACCAGCGGTAACGTCGCGCCTGGTTCGATTGTGAAGCCGCCGTCGAATCTGCCGGCCGGTTCGCAAGTGTCTGTTACCAATAAGTCCCCGACTACTGGTGGCACCCACACCGTCACGCCGCAGGTCCAGCAGTCCGACCTCGACAGCGCCCAGAACAGCCTTTACGGGCAGATGAACCTACGCTTCAAGGACGCGCTCGCGGCACCGGGCGCAGTTCCCGCCGGTTCCACCCTTCTGGAAGCGTCGGCTCAGTTGGGCTCGGCGACGTGCACTCCTGATCCGGCCGGCCTCGTCAATCAGGACGGCGCTTCGTTCGATCTAGCCTGCACCGGAACGGGAACGGCGACCCTGGCCGACATGGCCAGCGTCAAAGCTCTGGGCGAACGCAGAGTCAAGACGGCCGTGAAGACCGGGTACGAGCTGGTGGAGAATTCGGTCACAACCGAGCTTGGGACGCCGATCGTGCAGGGCTCGGCCGTCGTGGTTCCTGTCACCGTCCGGGCCATGCAGGTTCCGGTCGTAGACCTGAACGTTATCCTGGCCGGCGTAAAGGGGAAGTCGCTCGACGAAGCTCGAGCATTCGCCAGCCGCTACGGCACAGTTGAGATCTCCGTCTCGCCGGATTGGGCGTCCACGATGCCGTCCTTCGACTTCAGGATCGATATTCAACTGGTGGCGCCGACTGGCCGCCCGCCCGCAGGATCCCCGCCAGCGGCCTCGGTTTCGCCGTCGCCCGCCGCAGCGGCCTCGGTTTCGCCGGCACCCTCGGCTGCGGCCCCGCCCGCCTCGTGACCGCGCCCGGGGATGCGGCCGCCGACAATGCGCAGCGCTTACTGGGCATTGACCTCGGCGAGCGGCGAATCGGCGTCGCCGTGGGCGATCCGGCCAGACGCGTTGCCTCGCCTCTCACCACAATATCTCGCGCCAAGACCGTGGCCGCGGACGCGGTCCTGATATCCCGCCTCGCCGCCGAGCAACGCGCGTCCGCATTGGTCGTAGGATTGCCGCTCGACATGGACGGCGGGGAGGGCCTTCAGGCGACGCAAACTCGCGAGTGGGCCGAAGCTGTGGCTGTAGCCACTGGTCTGCCCCTTCGTTATCGCGACGAGAGACTGACGAGCGAACGAGCCGAACGCCGAATCGGTGGCGCCTCTCGGGGCCGATCCGGCGGACCGCCGAGCGCCGCCCAGCGTAACGCCTACCGGGCTCGCGTCGATCGCGAGGCCGCGGCCTTGATACTGCAAGATGAGTTCGACGATG
>JAYUDR010000192.1:0-4383 GCA_043739665.1 Chloroflexota bacterium | reverse complement strand
GACGCAAACCCTCGAGGACCTCGATGGTGGTCGTCTTGCCCGCGCCGTTTGGGCCGAGCATGCCGAAGACCTCGCCCCGCGCCACCTCGAAGCTGACTCCGTCAACGGCCTTGACGTCGCCGTAGTACTTCTTGAGGTCCGTGACGCGAATGACGGGCGCGCCGCTTTGCGTCATCTCACTCCTTGACTATGTGGGGGCGGCGGGACTGCAGCGGCGAGCATGTCGGCCGACCGAGGACCCAGGGTTGAAAAGCCGAGGCGATCGTACAGCCGAATGGCCGGCACATTGTCGGCGTACACGCCCAAATACACCAGGTTCGCGCCGGCCGCTATTGACTCGCGCGCCAGCACAAGAGTAATCATCCGGGCGAGGCCGCGTCCACGCCACGCCGATCGCGTCGCGATTGAGGAAAGGTAGCTGGCGCCGTCGAACGTGTATCGCTCGCCCGTCGCCACCGGTTCACCGTCTATGCGCAGCAGGTAGGCGTGGAAGTGGGACTGCTGGAGCGTCAGCTCGATCTCGGCGGCGAGGTTCGCTCGGCGGGCCTCGGGGATGCCGAACGACTCGCCGATGACCACGGCCAATGCATCGGACAGTGCCGTCCGATCCGGGCCGGCAGGATTATTCCAGCGCTCCAGGACGGCGCCGCGCGGTAGGGACACGTCGGGGAACTCGGAGGGGTCGCGGATAAGGAGCATGTCGTGGCCGCCCCCTTGATCCACGAATCCGTTCGCCGCCAGTCGAGCCGTGAGGTCGGTCGGCGTGCTCAGCGTGGGGATGGCCCCGATATGCGGCTTTCGATCGAGCGCCTCGAAAACCTCGAGAGCCTGCCCCAGCCGGGCATCGAAAGCCTGCGAATCCTCGGGCCAGCGGACTGCGGTCAGCCGATTGAAGAACGGCTCCTTCTCCCCGGCCGAAAACAACATCACCGAATCGCCGAAGTCGCGCCAGCCGCGGCCGGCGATGGAGACAGCCCTGACCGGATGCACCTCCAGGAAGCGGAGCTGCTCGGGGCTGAGGCCGAACCACGGAGAGGGGCCGTCGGGCAGTGGCATGGCCGGAACGTTAAACGATCCACAGGATCGTCGCGGCCCGCAAGCGCGCGCCCAGGTTCGCGGCCGGCGCCGAAGGTCACGGCCGCACACCGCGGACCGCCCCATTGCCGCCTCCCGATATCTGGCACCGGTTCGCTAGAATATCGGCGCGCCACGGTACTCGCCGCCTCCACGACGTCGGGATGACCAGCGCCATGGAGCAGGAGAGAGATGCGAGCGCTGGCACGTCGCGTCGGTTTGGGCGTTGCCGCCCGAGGCGACATTTCGGACCTGATCGACTGGACAAGACGCGCCCGCGACGCCGGCCTCGATTCTGTCTGGATCCACGACTCCTACTTCGAGCGCGACGCCGTCACTTACGGCTCCGCCATCGCCGGCGCACTGGCCACGGATCCGGACAGCCCTTTCCGTCTCGCCCTCGGCGCCGTCAACCCTTACACACGCCATGCCGTCGTTCTGGCCATGACCGGATCCGCCCTCGATGAGTTGTTGCCGGAGCGGATCGTCATGGGTCTGGGCACTGGTTTGCCGCTTCGCCTGGGGCAGATGGGAATCCCCTACTCCGCGACCGAGGCAGTGGCCAAAGTCAGCGCCGCCATGGATCACATGCATCAGCTTTGGGCGGGTGAAAGACTTCCGTCGGCCACGCCGGGCCTGCCGCCGATCGTGCCGATGTTCCCGCCGGTCCACCGCATTCCGCTCTTCATCGCCGCATATCGCAAGGAGTTCGTGGAGCTGGCCGGCCAGAAGGCCGACGGCTACCTGGCCCGGCCGTGCGAATCGATCCCGTCGCTGCGGGGGATCCTGGAGCGGCTTCGGGCCGCGGCAACGGCTGCCGGCCGCGACCCCGACGACATCGAGACGGCCGGGTACCTGCTCTCACTTGTGGACAAGACGCGCCGCGAGGCTCTGAACCGGGCCAAGCGCGAGCCGTTCGTCATATACATGATGTCGATCCTGGGCGACGTGTCGCTCCAGCGGGCCGGCTTTCCGCGCGAGATGCGTGACCGCATCGCCACGGCCTGGCGCGCCGAGGACTATCACGAAGCCGGCAAGCTGATCCCCGACGAACTGCTGGACGCATTCATGCTCTGCGGTACGCGCGAGGATGTCGCCGCAAAGGCGCTCTCCTACCATCTGGAAACCGGCCTCGATCTGCCACTCCTGCAGCCGGTGGTCCAGGACGAGACCCAGGCGCTCGAGCTGATCGAAGCCGCCAGGCTGTACGCCTCGATGCCGGCGAGCGCCGCACAGCGCGAGACAATCGCGGCCGCGGCTGCCGGCACAGCCGTCACCGGCTCGGCCGTCACCGCCTCCGTAGTTACCGGTCGGGCCGCCGCCCACCCGATCGACTCGGTCGGGCTCGCCGACGACCGCCATCTTGGGCTGTTCGAGCGAGGTCGTCGCCGTGCCGCCGCTGGTTACGAGATCCTTCGGCCGTTCGCTTACACCGCCTCCGCAATTCCGGTGCTCGCCGGTGGAGCACTCGCATTCCTCGATCAGCGCTTTGTGTTGCTGCCGTTCCTGGCCGCCCTCGCCGGCGGAATGCTCCTCCACTCCGGCACCAACGTCATCAATGAGATCTACGACGTCCGGATGGGCATCGACACGATCACTTCTCCTCGCGCCAGCCATGCCGTGCTCAAGGGCCGCGTAAGCGAGCGCGGCGCCTACGTCTTCGCGCTGGGGCTTTTTGCGGCCGCGGTTGTCGTGGGCTCATACCTGGTGTGGCTGCGCGGCCCGGCAATCGTGGGCTTGGGACTGCTGGGCTTGGTCGCGGGCTACACGTACACCGCGCCGCCGTTCCAGTACAAATACAGGGCCATGGGTGTGCCCGTGGTCTTCCTGCTTATGGGCCCGATCATGGTCGTGGGCTCGTACTTCGCCGTCACCGCGCTCTGGGACGTGCGCGCTGTCGTCCTGTCGGTGCCGGTGGGGCTGCTGGTCGCGGCGATTCTGCACGGCAACGAATGGCGCGACATCAGCGAGGACACTCGCGCCGGGATCGTCACTCTGTCCAGCCGACTGGGCCGCAACTGGGCCCACTACGGCTATCTTGGCCTCGTGATAGGCGCATACGTGACACTCGCGCTGTCCGTGGCCCTCCGCTGGCTGCCGCCTATGGCGATCATTGCGGTCTTTTCGCTGCCGTTCCTGGCCCGGGTTGTCCGCTCGGCCGAGTTGGGCGCGTCCGGTCAAGCCCGCGCCATCGCCATGATCGACCTCGAGACGGCCCGGCTGCACTTTGCCTTCGGCTCGCTGCTGGTGCTAGGCCTGTTGCTGGCGCGACTGGTGCCGGCATGACCGATTTGGGCGGTCGCAGTCGAAGACTCGAGGCAGCCGCCGTGCTCGGGCTCGCTGCCGCCGGGCCAGCTTTCGCGGCTACCTTCCGCGGCCCTCGCGACCGATTCTGGTCGCGCATGACCGTGACTGGCGCCGTGCTGGGCGGGCTGGCGCTCGTCGCCAATCCGACGCTTCGGCGGACGCGCCTCGGGCCGCGAGAGGTGGCCCTGGGGCTCGCATCTGCTGCCACGCTCTACGGCACTTTCAAACTCGGCGACAGATTCGCGCGGCGGTTTGTACCGGGTGGCGACGCCCAGATTCGCGACATCTACTCGCTGCGTGAACTGGCACCGCGCGGGGAGACGGCGACTCGGCTCTTGGCCGTCATCGGACCGGCCGAGGAGCTGTTCTGGCGAGGCCTCGTGCAAGAGGCGTTTATGCGTCGCTACGGGCGCTGGACGGGGGCCGCAATGGCGGCCGTGGCCTACTCGGCCGTCCACGTCACGACGGGCAACTTCACCCTGCTGGGTGCGGCCGGTGTGGCAGGCGCCCACTGGTGCGTGCTCTATGCCGCGGGCGTCCCGATCGGAGCGCTCATCGTCAGCCACTGCGCCTGGGACGTGTGGATATTCCTGGTCCAACCGACGGGCGAGGTTGCCGTGGTGGGGCCGTCCGAGCGCCGGGACATGGCGTAGGCATTGCCCACCGCGCCATGCCGCGCCATCGCGCGGTGGCTTGGTCGCCTGGTCGTTAGCGTGGTCGCCTCGAAGCTCGACGGGACGGCTGGGACGAAGCTCGACGGGACGGCTGGGACGAAGCTCGTCGCCGCCGAGGAATTGGCCGACAGGCAGCCCTATGGCCTCGAATATCTGCGCGCCGTGAACATGCCGGCTTGACTTACGACCCGCTCGGCCCGAGCAATCGTCACGTGGACGTCACACGCGTCTTCGAGCGTTTTGGAGCGGCTCCGTCGGCGACTTTGGTTTCAGAGGAGAACGAGGCCGCTGGCCTCGGGGGCGCGGCCCTCCTTGAGAGTTGCAAGGA
>JAYUDR010000191.1:0-10889 GCA_043739665.1 Chloroflexota bacterium | reverse complement strand
GGTTCGCGAGGATGTTCAACATGTCGGGCTCCTGCGCCGGACTTGGTGACCCGAAGAGTTGCGTACCGATCGCGACCGAATAGCCCGCGGCGTTCGTCTCACACCAACCGCTGGTCAGCTGGACCGTCGTGGTTCCGAGGGTGATGGTGGCCGTCGCGGGGCCGCAGAAATGCCAGGCCTCTAGGCCGTCGAGGGTGTATTTCACGTGCCCACCGGTCAGGGCCGCGCAGTCGCCCGTGCCGCCACCTGTGGCCACGCTCGGCGCCGGTGACGCGGCCGCAATCGTGTCGGTGGCTGCTGCGGCGCGCGGGGCCGACGACGCGGTGCTGGGCAACTGGGCTGCGCCCGAGGCCGGTGCTGCGCTGGCGCCTCCTGAGCTACAGGCCGTCATCACCACAGCGAGAATGACGAGGGAAACCGGCTCCAGCAGGCCGGCTCGAAGTGAACGCATCGGATGCCTCGGAAGTGCCGGGCCGGATCGCTCGGCGAGCGCCCTCGACCACTAAAGCAATGATCTAACACCCACCCCAAGGAGCAGAGAACGGCCCACTCCGTTGCGCGGGCTGGGCTGGCCACGGAGCCTGCCGATCGGGGGGAGTTGCCCACACGCACCACTCTTCCTGCCACAATGAGGACCAATTGGGTGGGGGTCGCCTGGGGTACCCGGGCGGAGGCGCATCTACGGGAGAGCTCCACACGTGAAAACTGCACCCAGGATGGCACTCGGGCGGGGCCACATGCGGAAGCTGGCGGCGGGTGCCGCTCTCGTAGTGGCGTCGCTCGCGATTGCGGTCGGCCCGGCCCTGGCGGCGGCGCCTACGGTCTTCAGGAACATGCCGACGGTCTTGCCGGGGAACGTTGCGAGCCAGGCCTTCGAGGCGACGAGTACCAGCGAGTTCGGCGACCTGATCCAGCTTGCGGCCGGCGAGCGCTCTAGCGCGAACCTTCCCGTCACGGTCGTGATGTCGAGCTGGGGCTGCCAGACGGGCGGCGACGCTACGTGCACGACCACCCCCGGCGCCACCTGGAACCAGGATCTGAGCCTGAATATCTACAGCGTCAAGCAGGTGGACGGGACGCCGACGGCCGATGCGCTCCTCCTTACCAAGACCCAGACATTCGCGATCCCCTATCGGCCGTCCTACGTTGCAGACGGTCCGTGCCCGCCGGACGTTGCCAACCACTATTACCGCTGGTATTCGGCCGCTGAAAACCATTGCTACAACGGCTTGGCCCATCCGGTCACATTCGACCTGCCGGCAGGCGTCACGCTGCCGGATCAGCTGATCTGGAGCATCGCCTACAACACCTCTCATCACGGCTACGCACCGCGGGGCGACGACCCAACCAACGCCTTGAACAACCCGTGGGACTCCCTCAACGTTGGCGCTCTCACCTTCTCCGGGGAGCCGTCGGTCGGCACAGATGTCGAGGCGAAGTCGGCCTTCTTGAACAGCACTTGGGACGGCGCATACGGCGACAAGGGGGCTGCCGGCCTCGGCAAGTTCCGTTACGACCCCACGGGTTGGGCTGAAAACGCGCCGCTAGCCTGCTTCGGCTACTGCCCGATCAATCTGGCGGCCGCGCCGACTCCCACTCCACCGCCACCCCCGACCCCGACACCAACACCAACTCTAGCGCCGACGGCGGCCGCGTCCGCCAGCGCCACACCGGTCGAACAGGTCGGCGGCGCAACGGGAACGCCGGTCAAGGCCACGCTACCCCCAACCAGTTCCAAGAGTCCCTCGGACGGTGGCTCATCTGGGCTCTTGGTCCTTCTGATAAGCCTTGGTTTTGGCGCCGTTGGTCTATTCGCTGTGGGCGCCCAACGCCGGACGATCCGTCCCTAGACGGCTCCCCAGCGTCGAGCCGAGCCACCCAAATGTGCCGACTGCCTCCGCCGCAAGTCGCTGTCAATCGGCATTTCTAGGGCGTACGATTACGCCCTCCCGGGGGACGTTTTTGGCGGGGTAAATGGGGCATCGCGAAGGCGGAGCGTCGACGGACGTGTCCGCTGGCGTCTCCCTTGACGGGGCGGGTCGAGGAAGAAATTCGGTGTTGGCACGGCCATTTCGGCGCGAGCCGGTCATCTGGCTGCTCGCCGTACTGGCGGCTGTCCTGCTCGCAAACGTGGCGCTCTGGGCCGCAGGGCTGGGAGATCCCGACCTTGTCGGTCGATTGACCGGCCTCATTGTCGTCCCAGCGAGCCTCCTCACAATTGCTCTAGTTGTTCGATTGCGTCGGTCGAGCTGGCTCGATGACCAGACTCGCCGGGGTTGGATCGTCCTCGGCGTGGCCTTCTGCAGCTACCTCGCGGGAGCCATCTGCACTGTGGCAGGGGCGGCCATTCCGGCCGCGTCCTTCCTCACTTATCTCGCGCCGGTTCTGAAGATCGCGGCCTACTGCCTCGCGTCTGTCGGTCTGACGCTGTTGCCCAAGGCGTGGCGGTCGAGATCGGATGCGGTTGTCTTCGGGCTGGACGTCACGATCGTGGCTTGGAGCGCCGCGATCCTGTTGTGGCACTTCCTCTTCTACCCGATCGCTCGCGAGGCCGGCTGGCAGCCGGTGAACACGATTGCATCAGTCGTGTACCCGGTCGCGGACCTTGCGTTCGTCTTCTCAGTGGGGGCCATTTTGATGCGTGGCCTGCGCCCAAGCAGCCAGAGCGCTCTTGTCGCGATCCTGGCTGCACTCCTTCTGGCCTTCGCCGGCGACACGATCTCGAGCATGGAATCACTCCAGCACCAGTCGACGCCCGGCGGTCTCGCCGGAGTCCTCTACTCGACTGCCTGGCTGAGCATCGCTCTGGCCGCCTATCTCCAGTCCCGCCCGGATGTAGGGCCGCGCCGCGTTAAGGCCACCGGCCCCGCATACCCCTTCGGGTGGTTACCCTACTTTGCCGTGGCCGCCGCATTCCTGGCCCCGGCCGTGCGCGACTGGAACGATCTCGAGCTGCTTCGACAGCACATCCCGGCCACCGGCCTCCTCATTGCGCTCGTCGTCGCCCGCCTGGGCGTCACGGCCTATCAGAACGCCGGTCTGGCCACGGCGGAGCATGAGCGACTGGCCACGGCTGTGCGTCAGGCCTCGGAGTCAATTCTGATGTCAGACTCCGACGGCACGATCACCTACGTCAACCCTGCCTTCACACGCATCACCGGCTACCTGTCGGTGGAGGCCGTAGGTCGCCACGCAGCCTTTCTGACTGAGGGCGCCGCCGGTCCAGAGCGCCTCGGGGAGATCCGCGCCGCCTTCGCTCGGGGCGAAGTCTGGGGCGGCCGGCTGCGCTACAAACACAAGGACGGGGAGCCGGTCGACGTGGACCTGGCCGTCTCGCCCCTTCGGGATGCCTCCGGTACTGTCGTCGGTTCGGTCGAGGTCGCTCGCGATATCTCACGCGAGACTGCACTGGAAGCACAGTTGGCCGATGCCCAGCGAATGGAGGCGATCGGCCGGCTGGCCGGCGGCATCGCCCACGACTTCAACAACATCCTGACCGCGATCAGCGGCTTCGCAGAGCTGGCGGCACGTGAACTCCCCGACGATCACCCCGTGGCCGAGGACCTGGCCCAGATTCTGCGAGCGTCAGACCGAGCGGCAGCCCTGACCCAGGCACTCCTGGCCTTCAGCCGCCGGCAGGTCATGCAGCCGAGCGTGCTCGACCTCAATGAGGTCGTGATCGGCATCTCACCAATGCTGGGCCGGCTGATCGGCGAGGACGTGGAACTCGTGGTCCGAACCGATCCCACTCTGGCGCGCACGATGGCGGACCGGGGCCGGTTCGAGCAGGTGGTTATGAACCTTGCCGTGAACGCCCGCGATGCAATGCCGAGCGGCGGCACGCTGACGATCGAGACTGCAAACGTCGATCTGGACGAGCGGTACGCCCGGGCCCACGTGGGCGCGAAGGCCGGGCCGCACGTGATGCTCGCGGTCTACGACACGGGCGTCGGTATGGCCGCGCAGGTCCTGGACCACGCCTTCGAGCCGTTCTTCACAACCAAAGCGCAGGGCAAAGGAACCGGCCTGGGACTCTCCACCGTGATCGGCATCGTGGCCCAGAGCGGCGGGTCAATCGATGTCCACAGCGAGCCCGGCCACGGAGCGGCCTTCCGGATCTACCTGCCGCGCGTCGAAGCGCCGGCCGAGGAGGGCGAGACTGCCGGGCGTGGGCCAAACTCCCCCATCGGAAAAGAGACGATCCTGGTCGCGGAGGACGAGCCCGCGGTCCGGGCTTTCGTCGAACGGGTCCTCAGCCGAGCAGGCTATCGAGTCCACACGGCAGTCAACGGCGAGGAAGCCCTGCGGCTGGCGCACACGCTCGATCGCCTGGATCTGCTCTTCACCGACATGGTGATGCCAGGCCTGGGCGGACCCGAGCTGGTCGAGGCGCTCACGGCCGAGAGGCCAGAGCTGCGAACGATCTGCGCCTCCGGCTACACGGACGCCGCCGTCTTCCGAGGCGGCGCGATCAGGTCTCCGCTGCCATACCTGTCCAAGCCCTTCACTGCCGATGCCCTTTTGGCCCTGGTGCGCAAGGTCCTCGACGGGCCGGCCTCACCGACCAGTCTCGGCTAGCGTCGGCTCCGGTCAGCGCAGCGGCAACCACTGCAAGTAGAGAGTCGTGGTAGACGCGTCGCCGGAGGCGATCACCCAGTACTTGATTACTCCGCTAGAGGCCGGCAGCGGCCGCGGGTCGAAGACGTAGGAAAGGGCGTTGGTGTCCACCGTTGGCGCCCTACCGATCTGCGTCGGCGCCGAGCCGTCCGCGGGATAGCGCCACAGCGACGAGACCCCGTCCGAACCCGACTTTTCGACGTATGCGGCCGAAGCGTCCCCGGCCTCAAGCGTGCCACCAGTCGCAACAGTCGCGTCGGGGCTGTCGGCGTGGGTGTAGTGCAGGGCCGTTTGGTCGGTGTCGCTTTGCACCCAGAAGCCCGTGCCGGCCGCAAACAGGCGCCCTTTGGAAGGTCCAAACGGTTCCATCGTCGTGCCACCGGCCGTGAGGCGATACAGGCCGGTATCAGTGCCGTACTGGAAAAGCGCACCCTGCGAGTCGAGCCAAGAGCCGCCGACGAACGGCAGCTGGATCGTCGGCCCCGGCTGGTTGGTCGTCGGATCAAGCCGGATCAGAACGGCCCCTTTGCCCGTGGCCAAGTCCCTCTTGCTGTCGTCCTCGTACCAGATCGCCTCGCCGTCCGAGGCGATTGTGGGGCCGAAGGCGGCGCAGGCGATAGGGATCGTGGCCTGCAGTACCAGCGTCTGGGCGTCAAAGCGGGTGACGCTGCAGTTGTTGGCGTTGGCGGCGGTGATGAGTCCCGGCGCCCAAACCGAACCAGCGGCCACGTGGAGCGTGGTCGTCTTGGGAATGTCTGCCTGGTGGACGATTGTGCCGGTCGTCGGATCGACCTCGAGCAAGGCAGACTTCCTGCCGCCCAGGTCGACTG
This sequence comes from Chloroflexota bacterium, assembly GCA_043739665.1. Lineage (GTDB taxonomy): Bacteria > Chloroflexota > Limnocylindria > Limnocylindrales > CSP1-4 > Fen-1039. The sequence goes on along the minus strand of JAYUDR010000191.1, from coordinate 5,442 downwards.
AAAAGTAAAGCTTGCCGTCAGGCCCGACGACGGCGCCGGAGACTCCCGCCACCTGCGTCACCGCCACTGCCCCGGTGACTTTGCCGGGGGGCGGCGTCACGGAACTCTGGGGCTGCGGCGACCCGGTCGGAGTCACGACGCCGGTGTCATAGAAGTCCTGCGTGGCCTTGTAGCCACCTGCGAACCCGGCCTGGCCGGTGACGCCCACGTCGAAGACGCATTCGTCGTGAAGGTCCCGGAAGGTGATGGTCCCGCAAGCCGAGTTGCCGGCCGTCGTCTGGTCGGCCGACAGGTCGATCAGTGTCCCGAACCTGGGGTCCGTCGGATAGGGCTTGGTGACGTAAGACACCGTCGACTTGCCCGTGTCGTAGTCGAAGAGGGCGGTCGAGTCGGTCAGGCGCCAGGCGTCAGCGAACTGGCCGTTGACGATGCCGTTGCGCTGGGCGTCGCTCGTAGCAGCCGGCAGCCGCGTCCCGTCCGGGAGGGCGGGCACGCCCAGACCACCCGCCAAGATGGGGCCGAGGACGCCCAAGCCGCTCTTCCTGAGATTATCCGATGGCTTGATCTGGGCGTTGATGCCGTACTTGCCGACCGACAGCGTCCACATCTTCGTGCCGTCGGGGAAGTCGATTTCGAAGCCCTTGGGGTAGGCGGACATGCTGGCTCCGCCGCCGAGGTCCTTGGGTCCGGCGGTCAAATCCACGACGCCGCCGTCGAGGTGAGCCTGGAGGCCGGAGTCCGTCAAGTAGACGCCGACGCGGTGGCTGCCCACCTTGGCCGCGATGGCGGTGTTGATCGAGACGAAGCCCAATCCGTAGGGTTCCTGGCGGGCCTGCACCTCGAGGCTGCCGTCTGCCGAGCGCAGCAGGGTGAACTCACCCGCGGCCTGCAGGTCATAGCGGTACTGATTGACGGTCTTGAGGTGCGGGTCGCCATTGGAGCCGCTGCAGCTTGGCCCGCACGGGCCGGTCGGCTGGGCCGGCGCCGCCCGAGTGCCCGCCGGCGCCGGAGTGGCCGGCTTCTTGCAGAGATCGTCGAGCTTGTCCGCGGTGATGCTGTACGTGGATCCGCCGAATGGCGCGTTGAAGGCGGCCACGAAGGGGAGGGTGAGCTTCCGCGGGGCCATGTCCTTGCCTTGCAGGAGAGTCCCAGACGCGCACACGCAGCTGGCGCCGGTACAGAAGCGGCCACTCTGGAACGCGGTGGCGCTGCTTCCGTTGTTGTCATGGACGCTTGCCAGGCCGTCCGTCGTCACCGTCACGACCTCGCCGGCGCTCTCGGTGACGTTCAAGACCGTATTTGATCTGCCGAGCAGCGAGCCCATCCAGCCCGGCGACGGCTGGGCTTTGGCGGGGTGCCGGGAGACCTGGGCATCAGCGGGCAGCCCGAACCCATAGGCGATCCAGGGGTCACCCCAGGCGTCCTGGCGCAGGTACGACTCGGCCCAGTTGTCCCGGATGTCGGGGGCGTCGCCCGTGAGGACCGCGATGAAGGCGTTCGAGCGATCGGGTCCCTTGGCGGCCGCCTGCCACGCCTGAAGCATCACGTTCCACAAGTCCCGGCCTTTGTGGGCCAGGAGCGCGTAATAGCCGAAGGCGTCGTAGGAGCGGTTCGTGAGTGGGGTCTCGGGTGTGAAGTAGTCGTTCTTCCACATGCCTGGGACCTTGTGTTCCACGATGCCGGTGTCGTCGCCGGCGAGGTAGAACGCCGTCCCCTCGGTGATCCAGGGTGCCATCGCCTTCTCGGTTTGGGTGTCGCCCCAGACCACGTTCTGATAGCAATGGATGACCTCGTGGACTATCGCGACGTGTAGCGCGAGCGAGACGACCCAGCCGCTGCTGACCTGCCCCTCCCAGGCGTTCTTCCAGGCCGTGATATTGCAAGGTTCGTAGTGGCCGTCCTCGATGTACGGGATCGTGTCGAAGAGAGTGTTGCCACCGTAGGTGTCGCTGATTTCGAGCGAGATTCTCGGGTAGGCTATGTCCCCAACCGTCAGGACCGGCAGGCCGAGCTTCGGGCCGATCTCGATGAGGTCGGCTCCAAGCTCCTGGGCCAGGGCGGGGAAGATGTTGGCCGGCGCGTCGGGGGCCATGGTCCCGGAGACGGTCACCGGATTGCGAGCGTCCGTCAGCTGGAAAGCAGGCTTCGAGGCGCCGCGCGCGCCCGAGGTGACGGGGCTGGCGGGATTAATCGGGCGCTTGATGTCATTGGGACCGGGCACCAAGTATCGGTTGACTACGGCCTGCTGGTCGGGCGTCAGCGCGGCCCAGTTGGCCTGGACCCAACGCATCGCACCGCTGCCCGATGTGGGTCCGTCGTCGCCCTCGATCCCCTTGGGGACGGTCACGCCGGGAATGTCGACCTGGTACAGGTAGGCGAAGGCCTCCAGAGCCACGTCCTTCGGCACACCAGTGTCTCGAATTCCGGCGGTGATGTTCTGCCACACGGTCGGGGCGGCTACCGAGGGACTGGACGTGCCGGTCAGCAGCCCCTGGCCGACGAAGGCCGCGGCACCGACGACAACCAGAATCGACAGCAGGCCGACCAACTGCGCCTTTCGACCGATCCGGCGGCGCGGCGGCGTCGGCGGTAGTCCGGCGGCTGCAGCCGGCTCCGGCGGGCTCGACTGTTGCGGCGAACTCGGCTCTTGCGGCGAACTCGGCTGGCCCACTTATGGAACCCCCTGGTAGTCGAGCCCCGCATTAGATGCGCGAGGCAAACACGTATCGGATGCTAGTCGCACGGAGGCGACCTGCCCACTTGGGGCGGTCTTGTCCTGCCCGGTGGGCCGGGCGCGCTGGGGCGGACCCGGCGCAGTGGTCCCCCTTGGGCGATCTGCGCGGGGATGGCCGGTAGAATGCAGTCACATGCAAAGACCCAGCCGCTGATGCGGCAGCCCACGCAGCCCGACTCCGCCTCCGACTCCCCCGCTCTGCCGCGTCTCGCCCGGGTCGAGGCGATCCACGTCCGAGTGCCTTTTCGGCGGCCGATACTGGACGCGACCGGCGAATACACACATCGGCGCTCGTGGCTCCTGCGCATCGTGGATGAACACGGGGCCGAAGGGTTGGGCGAGGCGGCGCTCCAGCCCATCGCGGAGGATGTCACCACCGCAGCACTGGCGATGCTGATACGCGAGATCGTGCCAGAACTCGCCGCGGGACGGCCACCGGCATGGGCGGAACTGGCGCGCGAGGGCGAGCCCGGCCGGGCTGCCATGGCGGCCGTCGAGGGCGCGATTGCGGCGCTCGTTGCGGCGCGGAGTGCGGTGTCCACCGTGGAGGCCGGCGCCGTCCCAGCGGCCTCGATACCCGTCAGTGCCGCCATCCGCTTCGGCGGGCCTGACGCCGGCGCGGAAGCGGCGGCCCAGGCGGTACAGCTGGGATTTGGGACGCTCACGTTGAGGGCGGGCTTCGAGCGCGTGACGGACCAGCTCGTGGCCCGGATTCGGGCGGTACGCGCGGCTGTTGGCCCGGAGCCGCGACTCCGGATTGACGCCGACGGCGCCTGGGATCTCGAGACCGCCACAGAGCGGCTCGCGGCGCTCGAGCCTTTCCGGATCGAGTACGTGGAACAACCACTTGCGGCCTGGGACCTGATCGGCCACGCCGCGCTCCGGGAGCGTGTCCGCGTGCCCATTGCCCTCGACGAGAGCATCGACTCCGAAGGCGCCGCGCGGGCCGCCCTGGCCGAGGGCGCAGCCGATGTGATCATCGTCAAGCCCGCTCGTGTCGGTGGGATGGCAGCGACCAGGCGCATCGTGGACGCGGCTTCCGGCGCCGGAGCCAGAGTGGTTCTGGGCACCTACTTCGAGACGGGCGTGGGGATCGCGGCGGCGCTCCGCGTGGCGGCGGCCACACATGACAACGGCCGCGCCACTACCGCCGAGCCGGCCCACGGCCTGGCCACGGCCGGCCTCCTCCTACACGACCTCCTCAGCGTGCCGCTACCTATCGAGAAAGGCCGAATGGCGGTCCCGGTCGTCGTCTCGCTGGACGAGGCGGTGGTCGATCGCTACGCGCTCGAACGCTTCGAGGTGCTGGGGTAGTTTCGATCAGGCGACCGGCCCGGCGGCTCGCTCGATGCCAGCCGGGCTCAGTCACTGCGCGGTACGGGAGGGTCTACGAACCCGTGTCGATGACCTGTTCCGGCATCGGGCCAGAGGTGGCCTGCGTCAGGTCGAGGCCGTGGATCTCTTTTGCCTGCTCGAGGAACCAGCGAGTGAACGGGTCGGTCGAAGACACGAACTGTCCGAAGGACCTCCCTGGATTGTCTCCCTCAAGCGTCACGATGACCATGTCGCCCATGGGCGTGGGCTGCAGGAAGGTTCTCTCGCGGACGCCGACCGTCTTTCGCGACGCCACGAACTCCGCGCGCCTGGAGCCGTTCAACTCGCCGATGAACTTCCGCCAGTCGTCGGTCTTCCCGGGCACAATGGGAAATGCCACCGCCATGAGCGCCATTGACTTCCTCCAAGTGGTGCAACGCGGGCTGGGGGACCAACCCAATCGAAGCTCGACGAGCGTACGCGACGCCTCAGTTGGTGGCGCGCGTCAACGAGCTCGCGCCATCCAGCGGAACAAGCGGCCGAATCTCGAGTAGTGCTCGCGACCACCTGCCATAAGCGGGAGTGCCGCCAAGCACGTCTGGACACAGATGAGCGTGGTCGTTGCATGGATTCGGAGCGCTCCGGTGTTGTATCGGACGAACACGGACGTCAAAGTTGAGTCTGCCGACCCGAAGGAGCGCGACGATGATCGACCCCGAAAGCGACCTGAGGGAGCGCCTTGTCGCGATGGAGTCCAGGTTGGCGACGGCCGCGCCTCCGGAGATACGATCGCGTTCCGGCAGGCGCGTCGCCCTGTCGTTCGCGGCGGCTCCGTTGCTCGTCGTCGTCCTTGCCGGCACGGCCGTGGCAGGTGCCGCCATCGTCTCCGAGGCTGTTCGGGGCTACGAAGGCGTCGAGAACCCAGGTCAGCCGCTCTACGGCGCACAGCTCGAATGTATGACTCCGCCCCAGGCTGCCGCGTACATCGCCGCCCACGGCATCACGAAGGTCCAATGGCAGGTGGAACAGGACGATCCAGCCGCGAACACTGCCGATAGACTTGGGTCGAGGACTATTCTTCAGGCCACGGCTCCGGACACTGGCCAAGTCGTGGCGGGCGCGATCGTCGGTGATGGGACGCTGGACATGTTGGTAGATCAGCGCCAGGGCGCCACGCCACCCCTGCACTGCGACGCGCGTTGACGTCCGGGACTGGCCCCTGGGCTCGGCCGGTGGCCGCGCCCAGCGTCGCCACGCCACTTGGCGCCGACACAAGCCGGCGAGAGGCCATTGGGGCCTTCGAACGGGCGGTCACCCCGCACTACGCGCCGCTCGTTCGGCGGCTGGTTCTAGTCCTAGGCAACGAGGCCGAGGCGCAGGACGTCGCCCAGGAG
>JAYUDR010000190.1:0-1553 GCA_043739665.1 Chloroflexota bacterium | reverse complement strand
AGCCTGCGGCCGCGACAGGCTCGGCCGTGCCCGGCTAGACTTCGAACGCGTTCCCCGACGCTCAACGTCACCCAGACGGGCAGCGTCGCAGATGGGCGCCTGGCGTCCGACTGGAGCGCCCTGGCGTTCACGGCGGGATGCCTGGCCGCAGAACCAAGGGCCCGGCAGCTATTGCTGAACGTATTCGCCCTCGGGGCCGCTTCGTGACGCGTACAGCAGGTGATATCAATATGAAAGTTGGCGTCGCCAAGGAGATCGCACCGGGAGAACGGCGCGTGGCGCTTGTTCCCGAGTCGATCGATAGGCTCCGGGCCGCCGGCATCAGCGTGTTCGTGGAGCGGGACGCGGGAGTCGAAGCCGCCTTTCCGGATGACGCCTACGTCGAGGCTGGGGCGCGGATAGTGACCACGCCAGCGCTCTACTCCACCTGTGACGTCATCTTGCGCATAAATCGACCCACTCCCGCCGAGACGAAATACACGCACGCCGGCCAGACGATCATCGGCATGCTGGCGCCACTACTCGATCCGGCCGCGATGGCAGAGTTCGCGGGGAAGGACCTGACGACGGTCAGCCTTGACGCCATACCGCGGACATTGAGCCGCGCGCAAGGAATGGATGCCCTGTCTTCGCAGGCGAACGTGGCCGGCTACAAGGCCGTTCTTGTGGCTGCCGACGCGTTTGGCCGCTACTTTCCGCTGCTGACGACTTCCGCCGGCACGGCCAAGCCCGCCAACGTCCTCATCCTCGGCATTGGCGTCGCCGGTCTCCAGGCGATCGCCACAGCCCGACGACTCGGGGCCCAGGTGAAGGCCTACGACGTTCGGCCGGAGACGAAGGAACAGGCTGAGTCGCTAGGTGCCCAGTTCGTCACCCTCAAGTCCGCCGTCGACGGGGCCGGCGCGGGGGGCTACGCTCGCGTACTGACGGCCGAGGAGCAGGCCGCCCAGCAGACCGAACTGAATCAGATCATCGGCGGCCAGGACGTGGTCATCACCACGGCCCAGGTTCCCGGCCGGCGACCTCCGGTCCTGGTCACCACCGAGGCGGTGGCAGCAATGCGGGCCGGATCGATCATCGTGGACATGGCGGCCAGTGACCTTGGTGGCAATTGCGAGCTGTCGCGACCCGGCAAGATGGTCCTTACCTCGAACGGCGTCCAGATCCACGCACCACTGAACCTGCCGGCATCGATGCCAACCGGGGCCAGCCTGTTCTACTCCAGAAACATGTCCAACCTGCTGCTCAATTTCGTGAAGAACGGCGAGCTGCAGTTTGACTTTGAAGACGAGATCACAGCCGCAACGGTCATCACCTACGGAGGCAAAGTGGTCCAGGAGGCCGTCAAGAAGCTCCTGCAGCCCGCCCAGCCAGGAGGCGCCAAGGCATGACTACAGACGTTCTGATCACAGACCTAACCGTTTTCGTCCTGGCTATCCTGCTGGGTTTCGAAGTCATCAGCCGGGTCCCGGCCACTCTTCATACGCCCCTCATGTCCGGGACCAACTCGATCCACGGCATCGTGCTTGTCGGCGCGATCGGGCTGGCGGCCA
>JAYUDR010000189.1:0-4401 GCA_043739665.1 Chloroflexota bacterium | reverse complement strand
CCTTTCTTGGAACTGGATGCCGACGCAGTCGCGGACACTTCGTTGAGACCAACGAGCTGGTCGCGAAGTGAGGCCAATCCGAGCCGAATTCGGCTCTTGACCGTGCCGAGGGGGGCGTGGGTGCGTTCGGCGATCTCGCGCTGGGTCAGGCCGTCGAAGTAGGCGAGCTCGATGACGTCGCGCTGGGCGGGCGGGAGGGCTGTCATGGCGCGCCGAATCTGCTCGGCGTCGAGATGTCCCGCAACCTCCGGCCAGATATCAGGGAGGGTGAGAGCGGCAGGTACGGCCTCGTCGGCTTCCTCGCCGATGGCCACGCTGGCTCGTTGGCGGCGCATTGCGTCAATTGCGCGGTGCCGAACGATGGCCAGCAGCCAGCCACGGACGCTGCCCTTGTCCTCTGCATAGCGAGAGGCATTGCGCCACACGCCCAGGAACGAATCCTGGACGACATCTTCGGCCAGCCCCGTCTCCGTGGTAATGCGCAGGGCAAGCGCATATGCCATCGAGTGGTAGCGGTCATATAGGTTCTCGAGTCCACCGATCTCGCCGGCGGCTACCTGCCGCATCAGTTCGGCCTCCGATTGTCCTTCCGACAGCCCGTCGGGAGCGACCAGGGGCGAGGGCGGTGCCACTGTGTCTCTCACTTGTTCATGCGTACGGAGGCGCCGTTCGGTTCACTCGGATCGACACGCAAGTCATGAGTGCGCCGCTGAGCGTTGATCCGACGCCACTCCTGCTGCTCGGCGAGCCTGGGCCGGAGCGCATCGGCGACAGCGACTTCCGTCTGCTCGGGGCTTAGAAGGCCATCGAGGACCACGAAACGATCCGGTTCGGCGGCCGCAAGCGCCAGGAAACCGTCCCGGACGCGTCGATGAAAGGCGAGGTCGAATGTGGATTCGAAGCGGTTGATCTCAGCGCTGTCCCTCTTTCGGCGCAATCCAGCCTCCACCGGGAGATCGATGAGGATCGTCAAATCGGGAACGATATCGCCGGCGGCGTAGTCGGCCAAAGCGCGTAAGGCTTCCATTGACTGGCCAGCGCCATAGCCCTGGTAGGCCAGCGTCGAATCGGCGAATCGGTCGCAGATGACGACTTCGCCTCTGGCAAGGGCCGGCTCAATGACCTCGGCCACGAGCTGCGCCCGCGCCGCGTTGAAGAGAAATGCATCCGCCGCCGGAACGGGCGACAGCTCATGCAGGATGATCTTGCGCACTTCCTCGCCCAGAAGCGTCCCGCCCGGCTCTCTCGTGAGGGTGCAATGGTAGCCAGCCGCCGTCAGCCGGCCAGCCAGCCGGTGGGCCTGGGTTGACTTGCCCGATCCCTCAGGTCCCTCAAGCGTCACGAAGAAGCCGCGTCGTCGGCCGCCGTCAAGCTGCATCGACCGAGTCTAGCCCAGCCGGGCGATCGCGCGTCGGCGAACATGCGGCGGTTGCGGCGCGCCGACCGATAGACCGGCCGGTGGTACTCCCGGGCCAGCCCGGCCGTGACCATGATCGGGTCCCGAAGGCCCGGGGATGTCGTCTATCCTGTCGGGGATTGCGGCTGTGCGTCGGGCCCAGGGCAGAGAACTCAAGCCGACATGAGGTAAGTGGGTGAGCAGGCTAGGAAGCGCTATTGCCTTTTCGGCTGAGGCGGGCATCTGGATTGCCGGGGCCGCGCTTATCGCCAGCGCCGCAGGCATGCATTGGAGTGTCAATCTACCGTCCGTCGACCTCGGCGTGCTGACGGGCTCCAGGCCCTCGGCAGCGGCATCGGGCAGTCAGGCCCCCAGTGCTTCCGCTTCCGCGGCCGCCAAGTCACCGAAACCAGGCGCGTCGCCCACGATCTCCCCGATCGCGACGATCTCCCCGATCGTGGGGAAGTATCTGGCCGTCGTCGCAAAAGCGGATTTCCAGTTCAAGGGCAGGTACACCAACTCCACAACCTTCATGCTCAATGGGACCCCGTTCGACGACAGCCAGATCGGCACGATGTCGTACAGGGCCGGCAACGCTACCGATAGTCGCACGGAGACCATTAATGGCGCGGCGGCCAAGTACAACTACGTTTACCTCGGCGCCACGCAGTACAAGAGCACGAACGGAGCAGCCTGGATCAAGTCCGCCCGACCTGCCTCCGACGTCGCGTCGACTGGGCTCCTCTTCGCTCCGGCGATGATGTTCGTGGACAAAGGAGTCGAGACCAAGAATGGCGCCCAGCTCCACCGTCTCGAGATAGCAGACCCGGACGCCTTCTCGAAAGCCATGATGAAAACCTCGGACGGTGCGACCGCCGCCCAGCTGAAGTACACGGTATGGGTCGCCGACGACGGCACTCCGGCTGGTTTCAAGATCGAGGGCTGGATGCAAACGCTGGTCAGCGGGGTATCGACGAAACTGACGAACGTCGAGGAGTTCTTGGTAACGGCCACCTCGGGCGTGACGATTACCGCGCCCATCTGAGATACCGCGAGCCCTCGATAGCCTCAGGGGTAGAGGCGGACTCGGCGGTAAGGCTCGCGGCCGCGCGAGCGGGATATCAGATTGGCCCGTTCCGCCATCTGGTGCTGCAGGCGCCGGATATAGGCGTTCTGGGGGGAGAGCTCGATCGGCGCGGAGTCGTGGATGACCAGCCCAATGGCCTCTTCCGCCTCGCGTAGGGCGGCCTCGCGCGGGTCGATTTCGAGCGAGAAGATCGAAGTCAGACTGGCCCCCATCTGGACGATCGTATTGCTCTTGAGGACGTAGATCGGCAAGCCTCGATCCTCGGCCTCCCGCAGCCCGGCCGTCTTCTGCCGGTACTCCGCCTTGAGGGTCATGACCACGTCCGCTTCGGCCGCGTCGCGGGCGATGATGACGGGCAGCCGCAGCTCCTTGATTGCCTGCTCCAGCCGCTTGCGGTTGACGCCGTGGGGCAGTACGCGCAGCGTCGGCAGAATCGAATCACTCTCGCGGATGCCGAGAACGGGCAAGTCATTGGCCGAACCTATCGGCTTCTCGTCGCGCTCATCCTCGCCTTCGTCCTCGTAATCGCCACCGGCCGACAGGCCGACCACCGCGGCGCGAGTCGCGCGCATGTCGGCCGCCGCGTCATCGACTCCGTCGGCCCGGTAGTCGTTGAGAGCGCGAGTGGCTTGCGTGGCCCAGGCCCGCTGCCGCTCCAACTCTCGAAGTTCGCGGGCCCGTGGCTCGGGTAGGGGCGTCGTCGCCGGCCGCTCGATGGGGCCACGATCGGCGATTTCGCCGGAGTAGAACGGGCTGCCGGCCACGCCCGACCCGGGGCGTGTGGCCGCGGTCGTGCCGGGGCCCCCGGCCACGTTCGCGCCACGCACAGCGCCGCCCACCGGCTCAGCGAATCGCTCGCCTGGCATCGTCCGCCCATCGGGGCCTCCGCCAGGCCGACTTTGGCCAGGCGCTCCAGCGCCTCCGCTGCCGGCGCCACTTCCTCCGGAGTCGCCGCCACCCGCGTCGCCGTGACCGCGGCGGGCCACATCGCGGACCTCGCGCCCACCGCGCGCAGGCGTCCGCCAACCGCCGCCTCCGACGGGGCGATACCCAGGCCGCGTGCCCCCGCCGACGACTCGGTCCGCTTCACGCAAGTCCGTTGGGGCGTGGTACGAACCTGTGCCGCGCCAGCCGGGCTCCGTCCGCCAACCCGGGCCCGCGCCCACCAGACCAGCGAAACGGTCGCTGCCGAAACGGTCGCCGCCGCTCAGCGCCTCGCGCGGGGAGGGCTTGGGCCGCGACTGCGAGCGATGGACGCCACCTTCGTCGCGCCAGCGCAGTTCGCCCGCGACCGGGTCGCCGCGCAGCATGGCGTCAATTGTTTCGGCCACGTCGGAGTGGACGGTGACCTTCTCGCGGTCGAGGATTTCGACTATGACGTCGAACGTGGGCGGCGCCTTGCGCTCCAAAACGCTCTTCTGCGAGCGGCGGCGGCGGGCCTCTTCGTCACCGAGGGTCACGGTCTGGATGCCGCCGATCAGGTCCGTCAGTGTCGGGTTGAGCATCAGGTTGTCCAGGTTGTTGCCGTGGGCCGTGCCGATAAGCTGCACGCCACGCTCGGCGATTGTCCGCGCGGCGTGGGCCTCCAGCTCCGTCCCGATCTCGTCGATGACGATGACCTCGGGCATGTGATTCTCGACCGCCTCGATCATGACCTGGTGCTGGAGCGAGGGGATCCGGACCTGCATCCGCCGCGCCCGACCGATGGCCGGATGGGGGATGTCGCCGTCGCCCGCGATCTCGTTGCTGGTGTCGACCACAACGACGCGCTTGCCGTGGTCGTCGGCCAGGACGCGGGCGGCCTCGCGCAACATCGTCGTCTTGCCGATGCCGGGGCGGCCCATGATCAGGATCGACTTCCCCGACTCCACGAAGTCGTTGATGATCTCGATCGTGCCGTAGACCGCTCGACCGATTC
>JAYUDR010000188.1:0-1559 GCA_043739665.1 Chloroflexota bacterium | reverse complement strand
CCTGTTTCACAGCGTAGTCGCGGTTTTCCTCGGAAGTCAACCTCATAAGCAAGAGGCCGCTACTTGCCGCAGGCCGCGGCGACGACTCCAGGCTGTCCGTAATAACTGCTGTCCTGGCCGAACATCTCCACGGACAGGTTGGCGACACGAGCCATGTCCAGGCGGCTCGTCCACGTCCCGCCGGTCGACGACGTGTCGGGGTGGTAGCTGTAGGGCGGCCCCAGCACGCAACCCTCGATACCGGAGACGTGCTGTGCGGCGGATACGTAGTTGCGGGCCGTCTTGAGTGGGAAGTCCGTGGCAATGGTCCTGCCGGCCAGCGATAGCAGCGTGGTCAGACGAGATAGACCGGACGGACTCACGATCTTGTGCTCGAGGGCCAGCAGGATGGCCTGCTGGCGACCGGCGCGCTGGTAGTCACTGCCGCCGGCACCCTCACGCGAGCGGACCCACAAAATCGCGGTTGGGCCGTCCAGATGGACGGGGCCGGCCGCCATGACGATGCCCGTGGCAGGATCGTTTATAGCTCGCTGGTTGTAGATGTCGATTCCGCCAACGGCGTCGACCATTCTTGCAAAGCCGTCCATATCGAGCGCGGCGTAGTAATCAACCGGGACGCCAACGAGGAAGCCGATCTCGTTCTCCAACGTCTTCATCGGCTCATCGGGCCCCTTCCAATCGGCTCTCATCGCGGTTGTCCACAGCGAGTTGAGTTTGAAGGTGGGCCCGACAGTACCGCCGTAGTACAGATCGAAGTTCGTCGTGTCCCGCGGCACGCTCACCATGGAGACCTTCTCCGTGCTGGTGTCGATGCTGACCAACATCATCGTGTCGGTGGCCGAGTGATCGCGCCCGGCCATCATGTCGAGGCCCACGAGCAGGAACGTGATCCGGTTGGGGTTAGGGGCTCTCGTCGGTGACGGTTGCTCTGTCGGCACGCTGGTCGCCGGCGGGGCCGACGAGCCATCGGTGGGAGTGGCCGCCGGGTTTGAGGGCGAAGGCTCGCGGGTCGCAGCAGCGATGAGGTTGTTGCCCTGAATCGAGACGCTGGTCTCGTACCAGGCCCAGGTGCCGGCCACGAACAGACCGTGCGTGCCGACGATGATCACCACCAGGGCGATCCCGAACGCCAGCTGCCGAGGCCGTGATCGAGGCTGGCCCGAGGCCGATAGGAAGGCGTGGCCGACGGCCACGATCCTCCACGCCCCGAAAACGATGACGACCCCAGCTACGGCCAGGAAGTAGGACTCGTCCCACAGGCTGAGGGCCACCGTCACGGCGCCCTGGCTCAGCTGGATGAGGGCCAGAATCGCGACGAGCAGCGCCGGCACGGCCAGGATCGCGGCCTGCCGGCGACGCCCCAGGAAGAGATGACCGAGGCCGGGCCACAGGAATGACAGCCCGGCGGCGATCGCAGGCTTACGGTCGCGGCCGGCTGTGCCCGGCTCCGCGTCGGCCGCTACGTGGCCGTGGGGCCGGCGCCAAATGTCCAGCGCGTTCTGGCGGACGGAGAACAAGACCCTCTTAACTCGGCTCATGGCCGGCATTATGGGGCATGG
>JAYUDR010000187.1:0-25881 GCA_043739665.1 Chloroflexota bacterium | reverse complement strand
GAATTCAATCGGCTGGTGAAGATGGAGATGGAGGGTGCGCTCGGATGACCGCTGCCGCCGCTCCGAGGGCCGTTCCGGCGCGCCAGTCGCCGACAGATTTGACTCTGAGTTTCGTGGACGAAGCGACAGTCCGTGGCGTAGCCGCGGCCGGGGGCGACGCAGAGTGGCTTCTGGCCGATCGTCTGGCGGGCCTCGCTGCCTTCGGCGCGCTGCCGATCGAGACGAACCCGCTCTACACCACGTACGTTGATCTGCGGAACGCGCGCTTGGCCGACGTGCGGCCATACATCGCTCCGGCTGCTGCCGCGGCCGGCGCCGGGGCGGCGGATCTGCTGCCCGATGGAGCGGCCGCGTACGCCGAGATCACCGAGAACCGGGTGACGGCGCTCGTCCTGTCGCCGGAGGCCCGCGAAGCTGGGCTAATCCTCGAGACGCTGGCCGACCTGCGCGCCCGCGACCCTGAGCTGTTCCGGCGGCTGCTGGAGGGCGGCTGTGCCCTGCCCGAAAACGACAAGCTTGCCCAGATGACGCGCGCCCTGTGGTCGCAGGGCCTGCTGCTCCGCGTCCCCGACGGCGTGCGGCTGGAGCGGCCGGTGGTCCTGCGCTGGATCGTTGGCGAGCCGGGAACCGCGCTCTTCTCGCGGACGGTGATCTCCGTTGGCGAGGACGCCGAGGTCTCGGTCGTTGAGGAGCAGGTTTCGGCGAGCAGTTCCGCGCCGGACGCCGCCGTGCCCTCCGGTCCCGCTGACCCGCAAGCCTTCTTCGCCGGCACCACGGAGGTCCAGATCGGCGCCGGATCGACCCTATCGTTCGCCGGGCTGCAGGATCTCTCGCTCCTCCAGGTTGTGTTTCAGCATCGATCGGCCGTCATTGGTCGATCGGCTACCGTCCGCTGGGCGCTGGCGCAGCTGGGCAGTCGGGTCATCCGCAGCCGAATCGACAACACCCTCGAGGGCAACGGCTCGACCGTCGAGCAGGCCGAGATCGTCTTCGGATCGGCCGATCAGCTCTTCGACCTGACGTCATACACGCGCCACATCGGCCGCGACACGACCGGCAACCTGCTCTCCAAGGGTGCCCTGGCCGACCGCTCGCGGGCCTACATGAAGGGCCTGGCCGTCATCGACCTTTCGGCCCACGGCACCGACAGCTATCTCGGCGAATTCAGCATGCTGCTGTCGCGGAATGCCCGGTCGGTGGCGATTCCGAGTCTCGAGATAGACCAGCCCGACTGCCGCCGCGTTGCCCACGCCAGCTCCGTCGGCCCCATCGACGCGACTCAGCTCTTCTACCTGGAGAGCCGCGGCCTCGATCCGGAGGAGGCGCGCAAGTTCATCGTCCTCGGCTACCTGGAGCCGGTGGTCGCGCGCGTGCCGCTCGAGTCGGCTCAGGATCGGCTGCGTGAGTTGCTCGAGGCCAAGTGGGCCGCCCAAGCCGCGGCCCGCCCGGCGGTTGCAGCTGCCGCAGTGGCGTAGCGGCCGGCCGCGATGACCGCCGCCGCCCCGGGTGTGCGCCGCATCGATCTATGCGCGGCTGATGAAGTCCCGCCCGGCACGATGAAGATGTGCGACGTCGAGGACGAGATGGTCCTTGTGGTGAACCTGGACGGCCGGTTCCACGCCACTCAGGGCGTCTGCACGCACGAATACTTCGAGCTGGACCGCGGCGCGCTGACCGGCGACTCCGTCATGTGCACGCTCCATATGTCGCGCTTTTCGCTGCTCGACGGCGAGGTCATCGACCCACCGGCCGAACTTCCGCTGGCGATCTACCCGGTGCTTGTCGAGGGCGGCCGCGTCCTGATCGACGTTCCGGCCGGCCCGCTCGAGGTTAACCGTTAGGGCGTGGCCGCTCCGTCGCCGACGAGAAGCTGCAGGTTGCCGGCCTGGTCGACGTACACGACCACCACCTGGGCGCCGTCGCCGACAACGGACAGGACCTCGATCGAGCTTACCGACGGAAGGCCGGCCAGGGGTTGCCAGCTCCGCCCATCCTGAGAGGTCCAGACGCCGAGCGATCCCCATGGCAGCATCCCGGGGTCTCCAGGCACAAGTACACCCGCCGCGACGTATCCACCCGGAGCGGTGGCGAAGCCTGAGATCCAGCCGGGTCTGGGGACGCGGTCTGATCTGGTCCAGTGCGCGAGGTCGGTGCTGGTCCAGAGCTGCAGGTCGCCCTGGAGGGCCGACGGTCCGCCCGAAAACGTCCCTGCCCAGCCGAAGGAAATGTAGGCACCACTCGAAGCCGGGACGATCGTGCCCAGCATGTAGCCCTCCGATCCCAACGTCCATGCCGGTCCCTGCCAGGCCTTGGTCCAGATGGCGCCGTCACTCGATTCCCAGGTACTGGTTGTGTCCCCGTTGATATGGATCACATACCCACTCGGGGTCGCGAAAAGCGAATCCGGCGCTGGATCATGGGGTAGGCCCGAACTCGTCAGCCGGTGCCAGGCAACGCCATCAATCGATGCCCAGAACTCGCTCGAGGTCCCTGCGGATCCGTAGGCAAGGAAGCCAGCCGGTCTCGCGGCAACACCATTCACCCATGAATACGTGTCGGATTGCGCGGGGACGGGCGGGCTTGTGGCCTGCCAGGTCAGGAGGTCCGTCGTCGTCCAAACCATGGCCGTCGCGTTCGAGGCATTGCCCGTCCAGCCGACCGCCACTATCCGCCCGCCGGACTCCGCGACGGCCCTCACCGACGCGGCGTCGCTCGGGAGGAGCCCTTGCTCTGACCAGTTGACGCCGTCGTTGGATTGGTAGACGCGCGTCGTCCATGAGGTGGGAGACGTGGGGCCGGGCGTCGTGAGCGCGGCCAGGATTACGCCGCCGGACCGACGCTTCGCTATGCCTTCGGTTGAGGGCACGAAAGCCACGAACCCGCCGGAACCGCCCGTTAGGGCAAATACGGTTGGTTGGAACCGTGCCCACGCCGGCGCCGCCATCGGCGGAAACGCGCCGCTCACGAGGCGCCAGCTGGACCCGGGGAGTTGTGCGACCACGGGCTGCAGCGCCGTGATCGAGGTCGATGGTGATGCGCCGGAGGTGCTCGTAGCGGAGGCCACGGCCGTGGGCGACGCCGAGGGCCCGCCCATGCCCTGACCAGGCGAAGTTGTTCCGCCACCTCCATAGAGATAGGCGCCAGAGCCCACGATCGCGATAATCGCCACGGCTGCGGCTATCCGGCCGGCCAGGCGGAGGCGGTTGACCCCGACCCGCGGCCACGGTCGGGCGTTGCTTGCAGGGCCGGACGAGGCGTCGTCCAGCGCCTCCTTTAGTGAGGCTGGGGCGTGGCTAGGTGCCGACTCGGCCAGCCAACTGCGGATGACTTCCTCGGGATCGAGAGGCTTGCCGGTCATCGCCCCGCCTCCTCGGCTGTTTCGATGGCTTCGCGAAGCGACTTGAGCGCGTAGTGGAGGCGGGATTTCACGGTGCCGGCTGGAATGCCGAGCCGTTCGGCTATCTCCTCGACCGGCAGGTCGCGCCAGAATCGCAGCACGACGATGATTCGCTGGTCTGGGTTCAGTCGGGCGAAAGCAGGCTCCAGCGCCAGCCGGGCGATCGTTGCCCCGTGGGAGTCGGCCGTCTGGAGGTCGTGGATGGCGTCGAGTGCAACCACGTGGAGCGTGCGGGTGTGCCGCATCCGGTTGCGGCAGATGTTGACCAGGATCCGGTCGAACCAGGCATCGAACCGGCTCCGGTCGCGCAGCGTTCCCCAGCTCGACCAGGCCCGCACGATGGCCTCCTGCGTCGCGTCCTCCGCCTCGTCTCGATCCCGCAGGATCAAGGTCGCCAGCCGGTAGCTCTGCAGTAGACGCGAGTCATCAAGAAGCGCGAAGGCTTCCATGCGCTGATGGCGCCAGGCCACGCTTTCGGCGGTCGCGTCGACCTTGTCGTTGCCCGCCTCACCGGAGCCAGCGCGTGCGGCCTGCCGACCACGCAACCCCCGAAGTCCCCTCAGAACCGGCAACTCCGACTCCCACATTCTGGCCGCCTCCGTGTCCGCACCACTGGGCGCTTACACCTATGACACGTGACGGCCGCCAAACGTTCAGACGCAGAGCGGTTTGACCTGTCGCTTTGGCCGAACGCAGGCCAGTCTAGCCCGCCCTCAGCCGTCAGCGCGGTCCGGCTATGTCGCACTACTTGACAGGCTGTCAACAGGTCGAGCCCTGGCGTGGGATCAGACGCCAGAACGGAACGTTCGGGCGTCTCGTTGGGCCGTCTCCGGTACTGGAATCTGACCCCAAGAGCTCAAGTTCCCGGCTGCGTGACCGTTTTCGGCCGGATCTACTGCCAGGCAGACGCGGCCCCCGGCGGCAGAGACAGATAAGCCGGAATAGAGCCGGATCCTGTTGACTACCCGTCAAATGAAGCGAGAAACGAAGGCAGGAAGTAAGGCGGCCGGTCAGCCCGGTGGCAAATTGGGCAATCCGCCCGCTGGCACGCCCACCATGCAGGCCGCCACTGAAGGCGCGCTCGAACGGGAAGTCCACCAGGTGTTCGCTGACATTGGATCAGCCGTGCGTACGGAGCGCCGCCGCCGAGGCCTGACCCTGCGTGGGCTGGCCGAGATGGCCGGTTTGGACCCCTCTACGGTCCACTACATAGAGGCGGGCCGTGCGGCCAGGCTGGAAACCCAGGTCCGGATTGCCAGGGCGCTCCGGATGCGGATCGAGGTCGATCTGGTTGATCCCAGGAAGCGCGACTGTGGGCCGGCTCGGTCCGAAGACCCCGTCCATGCGGCGATGGGGGAGGCGCAAGCGGCGCGATTCCAAGGGCTCGGCCTCTCGGTTGGCATGGACGAGCCATTCCAGCACTACCACTTCGCCGGTCGGGCGGACGTCGTTGCGTGGTCGGTGGAGCGACGGGTGCTGCTCCACATCGAGAACCGCACGCGGTTTCCTAATCTGCAGGAGGCGTTTGGCAGCTTCAACACCAAGCGGGAATATCTGGGCGCGGAGCTGGCAAGGCGTGCAGGCGTTGCCTCGTGGCTCAGCGAAACTCACGCGATGGTCGTGCTTTGGTCCGGCGAAGCGCTGCACGCCATGCGGATGCATCGCGCCAGTTTTGCCTCGCTCTGCCCGGACTCGGGCGACGCCTTTCGCGACTGGTGGTCGGGCGAGCCGTCTTTCGCAGGGCGGCGATCCGTTCTCGCTGTGTTCGATCCCATCGAGGGAATTCGGTCTGACCGCAGGCGCTGGGTCAGCCTCGCGGAAAGCGCCAATGTCAGAGCCCGTTACCGTGACTACGCGGACGCCCTCGATCGGCTCCGAAATGCGGAACGTGTCTGATGACGTGGGGTGCCTGGGAGGCCTACCGGGGCAGCAGGCGCCCCAGGCCGAGTTGCTCGGCGCGAGCCAGTATCGCCGAGGCAAAGACGACGTCGGCCAGGCCGACGCCCAAATGCGTCACGAGGACGCGACCCGGGCGCAAGCCGCTCGCGGTGTCGAGGTGGCCGCTCTCGGTGTCGCGCCCGCCGCTCCGCGCCGCGCCCTCGCCCCGAAGCAGTTCGCCGATCGTGGCGTCGGGGTCCGGGTAGCCGGCGAAAGTCGCTCCCGACCGAGCCGCGAGGAACTGGTCCCGCTCGTCGACGACGAAGAAGGCATCACGGGCCAGCGCGGCCGGGGCCTGCATGTCGTAGTCGACGGCGATGAAGAGCACATCTGCTGCGAGCCAGTCGGGATCGAGGGTCTGACGGTCCGGTCCGAACGAAACAACCGAGATGACGACATCGGCCGACTCGACCGCCTCGCCCACGCTTGCGACCGACTGCGCCGCACCGATCCCCCCGACCGTGATTGCCTCTGAGACCAGGGCCGCGGCTCGGTCGGAGTCGACGTCGGTGATACGAACCTGTGCGCCCGGCAGGAGGTTGCCGATCACCGGGAGGTGGCTGCGGGCCTGGGCCCCCGCCCCGAGTAGCGCCACGCGAGGCACACGTCCGTGGCCCGCGCCCCCGAGCATGGCGCCCCCAGGCAGGAAGTGGCGGATCGCGGCCCCGCTCACGGCTGCCGTTCGCTGAGCCGTGATCGCGCCGCCGTCCATGACCGCGAGCGGCTCACCGGTGCGCGGGTCGTTGAGTAGAACGAGGGCGTGATACGTGGCAAGTCCGCGCCCGGGGTTGGCTGGAAAACCCGTGATCCACTTGACGCCGATCAGGTCCGTGGAGCCGTCCTCGGCCTCGCCCCGCAATAAGGCGGGCATAGCGTGGGCAAGCGAACCAGGCTGCCGTGGATGCAGGCCGATCTTGGGTGGCATATCGGCGTCGCCGCCGAGGGCTCGCAAGGTCTGCACGGCCAGCCTGAGTCGCTCCGGGAGCGGCGGCATGGCAACCGCGACCTCGGCTGCCGAGAGGTGTCGAAATGGCTTCATCATTCCTGCCGTAAGAGTTGGCTAGACTCGGCCTGCGCCCGGTGCGCCTGCCCGGAGTCTAGCGGTACGATGGCGCGGACGAGGGCGCCAACGCACCGAAGTCCGGTTGGCCGGTAAGGAGATAGATTGCAGCGCGTACGAGGCTTGATCGCGGGCAGCCTGGTCGGAGTTCCGCTCGGCGCCTTCATGATTCTCTGGCTTCATGCTGTGGTCTGGGCGGCAGCCCTGGGTGGTGGCACGGTTGGCCTGGCTATCTTCGCGGTCGTGGCTACGCGCCGCGATGTACGCGAGGAAGCGGCCGACGCCGCCTGGCGGGAAGCGGCGCCGGATCTACCCCCGGTTTCGGACAGGGCCATTCTCGAGCGACTCCAGGTCAAATTGCCCGGGCCCGGAAGGCAGCGCAAGACAAGCCCCGGGTCAGGAGAAGACAACCGCGACGCCCAGGCCAGTGGCGCGGCCGGCCACGGATCACACCGGACGTGAGTCCAGCCGATCGAGCAAGCCCTAATTGCCGGCACGATGGGCAGTCGAGGGCAGGGCCGCGGCTGCCGTCTGGTAGGCGTCTGCGCTGTGGCTTTTTCGGGGATCGGATAGGCTGATCGGCGGGCGCGCCTGGCGCTCTCGCAGCCACGGTTCGAGGACGTTGAGCAAATGGGCTCTTTCGAACGCATCGATGAGACGGACGCTCGGATTCTCGAGCTGCTGCAACGTGATGGGCGTGAGTCGTACGCCGACGTGGGCCAGTCCGTCGGGATGAGCGGGCCTTCCGCCCATGAGCGCGTCAAGAAGCTCGAAGCCCGGGGTGTCATACGCGGCTACTCGGCTCTGGTTGATCCACCGCTCCTCGGCTACGGAGTGCTCGCGTTCGTCTTCATCAAGCAGGTGCCGGGCACGATCGCGACCGACATGACGGGCGACTTCATCGGCATCGATGAGATCGAGGAGTGTCACCATCTCGCGGGCGAGGCCGACTACCTCCTCAAGGTTCGGGCGACAGACACGCGCCACCTCGAGCGGGTTCTGCACGCCATCCAGCAGGTGCCTCAAGTTTTTACGACCGAGACGCAAATGGTCTTCTCCAGCGCCTTCGAGCGCAGACCGCTGCGCCCTACACGCGACCATGTTCAGGCGCCGACTAACGGTTCGGCGTCGTGACACTGGCGGTGCCGGTCGCCGCCTCCGCCTCGTGAATGAGCGCGATAATCCGGCCCGCGCCGGTAACACCGTGCCCGAGGCCCGCGTTACTGGGATGTTCGATTCGATCGCACCCGTGTACGACCGCATCAACACGCTGATGACCGGCGGCCTCGATGGCCGATGGCGGCGAGCGGCGGTCAAGGCGGCCGGCCTAGCCCGTGGTGGTCGCGCGCTTGACGTGGCCTGCGGCACGGGCAAACTGACGGCTGCCCTGGGTCGCGCAGTTGGACCGAAAGGCAGCGTTATCGGCGTGGACCTGTCGCCGATGATGCTGAGCGAGGCCAGGCGAGCGGTCGGCGACGTCCCAGGCGTGGAGTTCGTACTCGGCAACGCCTTGGCTCTGCCCGTCGAGGACGGATCGTTCGACGCGGCGACTATCGCTTTCGGGCTGCGCAACCTGGCCAGCTTCGAGGATGGCTTCCGGGAAATGGCTCGAGCCGTCCGGAGTGGGGGAAGGGTGGTCTGCCTCGAGCTTTCGGTTCCTCGTTCGCGCCTTCTGGGACGGTTCTACGCGGGCGTTTTCGGCGTCACTGCGCCGGCGATGGGGGCGATCTTCCGGCGTCGGGCCGAATACTCGTACCTTCCCCATTCGCTCGATGACTTCCCGACAGCCGAGAATATCGCGGCCACAATGCAGCGGGCCGGCCTGCGCGACGTGAAGTTCAGGCGTCTCGCCTTTGGAGCGGCTGCTCTGCATGTGGGGACGGTGGCAGGGCCCACCCGGCCCTAGCCGACACGACGCCCGCGACTACGCGCTAATTCCCCCCCCGACCCTAGACCGCGTCTTCCGCCGTTCCTGCGACCGCCTCAGTGCGCTCAGCTTCGAGTCGAGCCGTCTCGGCTGCCGCCTGGGATTGGCGAATGCTGCCCTCGACGTAGGCGCCGTGGAGCTTGAGCAGCATCGTAACGGTGGCCTCGTCGATGGGCTGACCGTCGGCTGCCATCTCGCTAGCCAGCAGGGAGGCTTCGACCGCGTCAACCGGTCCCCCGGGAGTCTCGGCCGATTCGAACGGATGCCCGGCCAGGAAGAGCCAGGCCCCCAGGCCACCTATGACCAAGCCAAGCACCAGGAACAAGAAGAAGTACGGCATGTGGGCCCTTCCATGGGGGCGGCTTCCAGGAGGTCAATCGTTGCGCGGGTGCGGTCTCCGACCGCCTGGCGCGGGTTGGCCTGGCGGCCAGTATAGGACGGCTGCACCTTCGGGAGCCGTTCGGCCCGACCCGGTACACTGTCCGACCATGATCGACTTCACGCCCAATCCAATTGCCCTGGCCATTGGCTCACTCGAGATACGGTGGTACGGCATCGGCTACATCGCGGCCATCCTTGCCGGCACGTGGCTCACCTTCCGGCTGGCGCGCCAGCGTGGCGAATCCACGGAAAGGATCATCGACGGCCTGATCATCCTGGCCATTGCCGCCCTCATCGGCGGCCGGGCGTACCACGTCATCGATCAGTGGGCCTACTACAAGGATCACCTGGCCCAGATCGTCCTGCCGCCCTATAGCGGCCTGGGCATATACGGCGGCCTGTTGACCGGCATGCTGGCGCTCATCTGGTACGTGCGCCGCCACAAACTCAACTTCTGGCGCTGGGCAGACATCATTGTCCCAGGCGTTCTCTTGGCCCAGGCCGTCGGTCGGTTGGGTAACTTCATGAACCAGGAGCTGTACGGCCCACCGACTGACCTGCCCTGGGGCATAGCCATCCAGTGCCAGTACCGCGTGACCGAGTTCGCCTGCCCGGGAACGCCGGCCGGCGCGCATTTCATCCCGCTCTTCTTCTACGAGTCGATGTTGAGCCTCATCGGCGTCGGCGTGATGCTTTTCCTCTGGCGCCGGTTCACGGCCAGGGGCCGACTGCTGATCGCTGGCGATGTCGGCCTGCTCTACTTCGTCTGGTACGGCGTTGAACGCAGCGTTCTGGAAACCCTCCGGAGTGGCTGGAACTGGACCTTCTTTGGTCTCGCGACCGCTCAGCTCGTGGGTCTCGGCGCTGCCGCCGCCGCGATCGCCACGATCGTCGTGCGCCACCGGTGGGTGCGGCAGCATCCAAATCCGTCTGAGCCTGCCTCCGCCGTGGCCATCGAAACGGCCGCAACGCCGTCAGCCGCCCAGCCCGTGCCGGAAGACGTTCCGCCCACCGAGCCCAACACCGAGTCGGCATAACCTGTCGCAACGTCCACCGAGCCGAACGACCTAGCCCTTCAGTTCACTCTGGCGTCGGTACTGCCGTGCAGCTGTCCCGCTGCGACAAGATCGACCAGCAGGTCCGGCGGACGGCGCTGAAGAGCCAGACGGAGTTGCGCGACAGCCCGCTCGGCCGGGTACAATTTGGCCACCCCAAATACGTCGCAAGTCTGGACAGAAATATCTGCCTGCCGCGCGACGCTCAGAAGACGCACCACCTCCGGGCCCGCCCGTTGGCCTGGATCAAGTCCCAGGGTGAACTGAGGAGAGATCGTGGTAACTATCGGCGTAAGTGTCGAAGGGCGACCGCAGAGTCTGACTGCGGAGCATCCGGTCGTTCGTTGGGTGGACGAGGTTGCGGCCCTGACTACACCGGACGCCGTTTACTGGTGCGACGGTTCGCAGTCGGAGAACGACCGGCTGACCCAGCTCCTCGTGGAATCCGGCACTTTCATCCGCCTGAACCCCGACCTCCGGCCCAACAGCTTCCTGTCCCGTTCCGATCCGTCAGACGTCGCCCGAGTCGAGGATCGAACCTTCATTTGTTCGGAAAAGGAAGAAGACGCCGGCCCGACCAACAACTGGCGCGATCCGGCGGCGATGCGCGAGACGCTCAACGGCCTATTCAAGGGCTCGATGCGCGGCCGGACCATGTACGTCATTCCATTCTCGATGGGCCCCGTCGGGTCGCCAATTGGTCGCCTTGGTCTAGAGATCACCGACTCGCCCTACGTCGTCGTCAACATGCGGATCATGACCCGCATGGGTGGCCCGGCCTTGGCCGAGATCGCGAGGACTGGCGATTTCGTGCCCGCCATCCATTCCGTCGGGGCGCCGCTCGCCCCGGGTGAGGCCGATGTCCCGTGGCCGTGCGATCCGGACATGAAGTACATCGTCCATTTCCCCGAGACGCGCGAGATCTGGTCCTACGGCTCCGGTTACGGCGGCAACGCGCTTCTGGGCAAGAAGTGCTTCGCCCTGCGCATTGCCTCCGTCATCGCCCGCGACGAGGGCTGGCTGGCCGAACACATGCTCATCATCAAAGTCACCGCGCCTGACGGCACGGTCAAGCACATGGCAGGCGCCTTCCCATCGGCCTGCGGCAAGACCAACCTGGCCATGCTCGAACCCACGATGCCGGGCTGGAAGCTACAAACCATCGGCGACGACATCTGTTGGATGAAGTTCGGCGCCAACGGCCAGCTGCACGCCATCAACCCTGAGTCCGGCTTCTTCGGCGTCCTGCCCGGCACGAGCATGGCGACGAACGCCAACGCGATCCGGACGCTCTACGCCAACTGCATCTACACCAACTGCGCCCTCACGGACGAAGGCGACGTGTGGTGGGAAGGCCTTACCAACGAGGCACCTGCCCATCTCATCGACTGGACCGGCAAGGATTGGGCTCCGGGCGGCGACAAGCCTGCCGCGCACGCCAACGCCCGCTTCACGGCTCCGGCCAGCCAGGACCCAGCGATTTCCCCCGACTGGGAGGATCCTGCCGGCGTCCCCATCGACGCCATCATGTTCGGTGGCCGTCGAACCTCAGCGGTGCCGCTGGTTCGCGAGAGCTTTGACTGGGAGCACGGCGTCTTCTTGGGCTCGATCATGAGCTCCGAGATGACCGCCGCGGCGTTCGGCACGATCGGCAAGCTGCGCTTCGACCCGTTCGCGATGGTGCCGTTCTGCGGCTATAACATGGCCGACTATTGGGGCCATTGGCTCAAGATTGGACAGAAGGCTGGCGCCCAGTTGCCGCGCATCTACCTGGTCAACTGGTTCCGTAAGGATGCCGACGGCAAGTTCATGTGGCCTGGCTTCGGCGACAACAGCCGCGTCATCGAGTGGATCTTCGGCCGCTGCTCCGGTGAGGACGGTGCGGTCACGACGCCGATCGGCTTCCTGCCCGCCCCGGGAGCGATCGACACGGCCGGTCTCGATGTCTCCGAGGCCGATATGTCGGCCCTGCTTGCGGTTGACCTCAAGGTTTGGGCGGCCGAGGCGGAAGCCATTGAGCAGCACTACGCCAGATTCGGTGCCAGGTTGCCGGCTGCGCTGGCCGCTCGGCTGCAGGACCTAAAGAAGGCGACAGCCGCTGTCTGAGGCGCACCCCCGAAGCACACTAATGAAGCCGGCCACCTGGCCGGCTTCATTACAACGGGGTACCATCCCGCAAACGCCGGTTTGAGCTTGACCGGTGACAAAACCCACCCGCCGGCCCTTCCGGCGGCGTCCCCCCGAGGGAGGTCCGAGGATGGCAGTCGGTCGCCGCAAGGTCACGGTCATCGGGGCCGGCAATGTCGGTGCCACGGCGGCGCAGCGGATCGCTGAGTCGGGCTTGGCCGACGTCACTCTGATCGACGTTGTCGAGGGCCTGCCTCAGGGCAAGGCGCTGGACCTTTCAGAGGCTGCGCCGCTCCACTACCACGACTACGCGATCGTCGGCACGAACGACTACGCCGACACCGCCGGCTCGGACGTCATCGTCGTCACCGCCGGCCTGGCTCGTCAGCCCGGCATGACACGCGACGATCTCCTGCTCAAGAATATGGGCATAGTCCGGACTGTAGTTAGCAAGGCAGCCCAGTATTCGCCCAACGCCTTCGTGATCATGGTCACGAACCCTCTTGATGCCATGGTCCACGTGGCTCTCGAGACCACCGGCTTCCCCCGCGAGCGAGTCATCGGCATGGCCGGCGTCCTCGACAGCGCCCGCTTCCGAACCTTCATCGCCGCGGAACTGGGCGTCTCCGTCGTGGATGTGTCGGCCTTTGTGTTGGGCGGCCATGGCGACACAATGGTTCCGCTGCCGCGCCTCTCGACCGTGGCGGGCATCCCACTTCCGGAGCTGCTGTCGCCCGATAAGATCGACGCCCTGGCTACCCGAACCCGCAACGGCGGCGCCGAAATCGTGGCCCTGCTGAAAACCGGCAGCGCCTACTACGCGCCGGCTTCGTCCGTTCTGCAGATGGTCGACGCCATCCTGAACGATCGGAAGCGAGTGCTGCCTTGCGCCGTCCTCCTCAACGGTGAGTACAAGATCGACGGCCTTGTGGTGGGCGTTCCGGCGGTCCTCGGTGCGGCCGGTGTCGAGCGGATAATTGAGGTCAAGCTCACAGATGACGAGCAGGCAGCCCTCCTGAACTCCGCAGCATCGGTTCGCGATCTGGTCGAGACCATGAAGAGGGCCCAGGCCTAGTCTCAGGCAGCCCTCGTCGGCCCGCGGGCCGCGGCGAGGGGCAGGGCGCAGAAAATAGGAAAGCCTCGGCGGTCCCGTCCTGCCGAGGCTCTCCTGGGGCCAGTTGACAAATTGCGCCGGTCCCGGCCCCCGAGAACCCGGGACCAGCGCGGTGCGACCGTCCGATCCCCCTCGGTCGCGGCCAAGCCGCATATCGGACGATCTCCCCTCGATGATTGCGTCGAGGGCCTGGCACTTTGCCGCGCCGTTCGCCGCTCGGTGAATCAAGCCACGCGCAGGCCGCCACGCGGAGCGCCCAGCCGACACCTCGGGTGTCGGTCAGCCGACATCGAGTCAACTCGGGCGCCGCCCGAGTTGACTTTGCGACTACGAGCGGGCCAGACCCCCGCCGGCCGCTACCGCTAAACTCGGCCCGTGCCCGCTGCCGTCCGCCTCGATTTCGATCCCACCGCCACAGTCCTTGGGACGGTGGTCCGTCTCGATTTGCTGGCGCTGGCCGGAGTCGTGTTCCTGGTGCTGGTGATCGCGGCTCTGCAGGCGGGCCGATCTGGCGTCGGGGCAAGCATCAATGGGGCCGAAGCCGCACGGCGGCTCAGACGAGACGATCTCATCCTCATCGCCTTCGGCGCGGTGCCCGGGGCCGTGATCGGCGGACGGCTTGGGTACGGCCTGATTCACCTCGATTACTACCGAACCGATCCGACTGCGCTCTTCGATCCGGGCCGGGGCGGGATGGAGCTGGCACTCGCGGTGCTGCTCGGCAGCCTGACGGCTATTTCCGTGGCCAGGCTCCTGGCGGCGCCGATCGGCCGCTGGCTGGCCGTGGTGGCAGTCCCGCTTCTCATCGGCCTGGGCCTCGGAAAACTGACAATGGTTCTGGGTGGGGCAGGCCAGGGCATCTACTCGGACTCCTCCTACGCCACTCGTTACGTCCGCCCGGGTCCGTGGGGCAGCCTCAATGCGGATCTGGCCGCTGTGCCGTCGCAAGCGCTGGAGGGCGCCCTAGTCCTCGCCGTCCTTGTCGCTTTCCTGGTCGTCCCGTTCCTGCTTCGGCTCCGGTTCCATCACTGGTGGATCATCGTTCGCCCGGCCCTCACGCCCCGGCGTGACTGGGCATTGCTGACTGGCGGCCGACGCTTCCTGACGGTTCTTGGCCTGTGGGCAGTGGCGCGTTTTGTGGCGGTTTTCACTTGGCGCGATGCTCACGTCCTGGGCCAACTCGCGGCTGAGCAACTGATCCTCATCGGCGTCATGGTGCTGGCCTTTGGCGGGCAGCCCTTCGTAGCTGGCTGGCGTCGGGCCAGAGTCGGTGTTGCGGCCTGGCGCGCGACGCGCAGAAAGCGGCGGGCGCGAGCGGCCGAGGGCATGGACGGCGCCGCAGCTGATACCGGCCTGGACGAGCCGACGTCCTGAGGCGTGTCCCGGGGTCGAAACGCGGGCTCCTGAGCCTGCCTGAGCCGCGTCGCGGTATGCTCGCCTCTGCCGCGGGACGATTCTCAGCCCGCTCGCCGGACAGGAGGACCGATGCCGCCGCCACGCTCCGAAGAGGACGCCAAAAACGGTTCTGCTCGGCCTGCGTCGGCGGCCAAGACGCCTGCCCGTAAGGCGTGGGTCCAGGCTCACCGGCGAGACGAAGCGGCAACGAACGTGCCGGCCGTGATTTCCGATGTTCTGGTTGCGCCTGCGACCGAGTCCGTCACCAGCCCTGGGCCGGTTGCCCGAGTCTCAATCCCCGGCCGATCCGCCAGCCGCAAGAACGTGCGCGGCGCCCGACCGACTCCCAGACCCGCCGAGTCGCCGGCAACCTCGCCCGTCCTCGTCCGTCAGATTCGCGGCGGAGTGGTTGAAAGCCGTCATCGAGGCTCGGTCGTCGAAGTCGGCATCGATGGCTCGATCCGCCGCTTGATCGGGGATCCTGAGACGCTCGTAAATATTCGATCGGCCGTGAAGCCATTTGGGCTGGCGGCTCTCGTCGAGGCCGGTGGCGTCGAGGAGTTCGACCTAAGCGCTGCCGAGCTGGCGATCATGGCCGGCTCGCATTCGGGCGAAGACCTCCACGTCAGGACATTGCAGGGCGTCTTCCGGAGGGCCGGAGTAACGCAGCAAGTCCTCGGCTGCGGCGCTGCTGGCGCTCCTCTCGACGCGCTGACCGCCGCCCGCCTGGCCCGCGACGGAGAAAAGCCCGGTCCGGTCCGCCACATGTGCTCAGGCCAGCATGCCTCGATGGTGCTGCTGTGCCGGATGAACAGCTGGCCGTTCGAGGAGTACTGGCGGGCTGATCACCCCGTCCAGCGTCTCTACGCGGCGACGGTGGCCCGAGCCTTCGACACGACGCCTGAGATGCTGGTCCTCTCGACCGATGCCTGCGGCATTCCCACCTTCGCGTTTTCGCTGTACGAGGTGGCCCGCGCCTTCGCGATGTTCGCCGACCCCGGCGGGATCCCGGCCACGGATGCACGTGCGGGACTGGCCCCCGCCCTGATCCGGATACGCGATGCCATGATCGCCAGTCCAGAGATGGTGGGCGGGACGCGGGAACGGCTCGATTCATCCGTCATGAAGGCGACGCCGGGCCGCGTCGTTTCCAAGGGCGGGGCGGAGGGGCTGCGCGGCTTCGCTCTCTTGCCTGGCGCGGGCCGGGCCGCCGCCTCCGGAGTTGCCCTGAAGATTGAGGACGGCGGGGGCTACGATCGGGCCGTTTCGGCCGCGTCAGTCGAGACGCTCCGGCAGGTGGGCGCCTTAGACGCCGCCGCGCTGCGCGCCCTCCACCGCTATCACCGGCCGGTGGTTCTGGACCCGCGCGGCGAGGCGGTCGCTGAGGCCGTGGCTGAGTTCGAGTTGATCCCGGTGGGGGAGCTGCTGTGATGTCGGATTTGGTGGTCGCTGCCCCTCCGTGACGCCGGCCGCGAGCCAGGCAGGGCCTGGCTGTGGCGAGATGCCCGTACACTTGAGGCATGACCGACATTCGCGTTCGAATCGCGCCGAGCCCCACCGGGCCGCTGCATCTGGGCACCGCCAGAACGGCGCTTTTCAACTTCCTGTTCGCGCGCCACACCGGCGGAACCTTCATCTTGCGCCTGGAGGACACTGACCAGGCCCGCTCGACCGAGGCGTTTGAGCTGGACATCCTCAACGGCCTCCACTGGCTCGGGATCCGATGGGACGAGGGACCGGCAGTCGGCGATGAGCCTGAGCGGGGCGACTACGGCCCATACCGCCAGATGCAGCGAATGGGGCGCTACACAGAGGCCGCTACGCGGCTCCTGGCCGAGGACAAGGCGTATTACTGCTACTGCTCCCCGGAAGAGCTGGACGCCGAGCGCAAACGCCAGGAGGCCGCCCACCAGGCCGCGCGCTACAACGGCCGCTGCGCCGCCCTCACCGCGGCCGAGCGCACCGCCTTTGAGGCCGAAGGCCGCAAGCCTGTTGTGCGCTTCCGTATCCCAGCCAGCCGCGTGATCGCCTTCGACGACATCGTCCGTGGCCACGTCGAGATCGACACCGCCGCCCTCGGCGGCGACCTCGTGATCCTCCGTTCCGACGGCACGCCGCTGTACCACTTCACCGTTGCCGTGGACGACGCCGCGATGGCCATCAGCCACGTCATCCGTGGCGAGGACCATCTGTCCAACACGCCCAAGCACATCCTCCTGTTCGAGGCGCTCGGGGCCCAGATCCCGCAGTTCGGTCACCTGCCGCTCATCCTCAACCCGGATAGGACCAAGATGAGCAAGCGCAAGAGCCAGACCGCCGTAGCCGACTATCGAGCCCAGGGCTTCATCCCGGAGGGCTTCGTCAACTACCTTTCCTTGCTCGGCTGGTCCACCGGTACGGAGGAGGAGATCCTCTCGCAGGCCGATCTGATCGAGCGCTTCGAACTATCGACCGTCACCAAGGCCGGCGCCATCTTCGACCGCGAGCGGCTGGAGTGGCTAAACGGCCAGTGGATCCGCCGCCTCTCCGCCGAGGAACTAACCGAACGGCTGCGCCCGTTCCTGGAGGTCGAGCTGGGGGCAGGTCGGATCGACTGGCTGCCGACAGACGCCGAAATGAGAGCCCTACTGCCGGTCGTTCGGGAGCGCCTACCCACGCTGGCCACAGTCGGTGACCTCATCGGCTTCTTGTTCGTGAATGAGGTGGATCCGGATGCTGGGGCAATAACACCCAAGCGCTGGGACACGGCCACCACCGCTGCCGCCCTGTCGGCCGCACGCGAGACGATCGCTGAGACGGGCAAGGTTACCTGGGACGCCCACGAAATCGAGGCACCGCTGCGACGGTTAGTCGAGGATCGCGGCTGGAAGGCCGGCGATCTGTTCATGGCGATCCGCGTCGCTGTCACCGGCCGGACAGCCACCCCGCCACTCTTCGACATGATGGTGGCCCTTGGCTGCGAGCGGACGTTGGCCCGATTGGACCGGGCTATCGAGAAGCTCCAAGCCGTGGCCCCAGCCCAGTAGGAGGGATTTCGGATGGCCCGTTCGATCCTGGTAGTGGACGACGAGCGCACGCTGCGTGAAACCCTGGCCGAGGGTCTGGAGGAAGAGGGCTATGTCGTCTTCCAGGCCGCCGATGGCCGCGAGGCTGTCGAGGCATTCAGGCGCCATCATCCGGATCTGATCCTGCTCGACCTGATGCTGCCCGAGCTGAGCGGTATCGAGGTCTGCCGGATCATTCGGGCTGAATCCGGCGTGCCCATCCTGATGCTCACCGCCAAGAGCGCTGAGATCGACAAGGTCGTCGGCCTGGAGCTGGGCGCGGACGACTATGTCACCAAGCCGTTCAGCTTCCGTGAACTGCTGGCTCGAGTCAGAGCCCTGCTACGCCGGTCTGAAACGCAGTCTCTGGCTGCCGAACCGGAGACGATCGAATTGGGGGCGGTCAAGGTCGATCTGGCGGGACGGAGGCTCCAGCGGGGCGGCGAGACTCTGCCTGTCAAGCCAAAGGCTTTCGATCTGCTGGTTTTCCTGCTTCGGAACGCCGGCCACGTCTTTACCCGTGACCAGCTGCTGGAGCACGTCTGGGGCTACGACTACGCTGGTGAGACGCGCACCGTCGATGTCCACGTCCACTGGCTGCGAGCCCAGATCGAGGCCGATCCGGCCGAGCCGGTGTACCTGGAGACGGTCCGGGGCGTGGGGTATGTGCTGAGGCGGCCCGCCGACTGACGCCGGATAGCCGGCTGCGGTGGCGCCGCTTGTCTACAGCCCCACGAGGTGCAGGACGAGATACGAGGTCGCGGCGATTATCGCGGCTGCGGGGATGGTCAGGATCCAGGCCGTCACGATGCTGCGGGCGATGCCCCAGCGGACCGCCTTGATGCGATCACTGGTACCGACGCCCATGATCGCCGTTGAGATGACGTGCGTCGTGGAGACGGGCATGCCGAAATGGGACGCGACCAGGATGATCGACGCGGCGGTCGTCTCGGCGGCGAAGCCGTGAACCGGATCCAACTTCACAACTCGCTGGCCCATGGTCTTCATGATCCGCCAACCACCGGCTGCGGTTCCCATCGACATCGCAGTGGCCGCGATCAAGATGACCCAGATCGGCACCGTCTTGCCGGGGATGGCGCCGGCGCTGTAGAGCGCCAGGGTCATGATGCCCATTGTCTTCTGGGCGTCGTTAGATCCGTGGGCCAGAGCCATGTAGGTTGCCGAGATGATCTGCAGTCGTCGGAAACGCTCATTCATCAGGCGCGGATTTGCGCGTACGAATAGGTTCAGGATGACGACCATGAAGGTGAAGCCAATGAGGATGCCCAGGACGGGCGAAGAGAACAACGGGACGAGGATCTTGCCGGCGAAGTTGCCCCACTGAACGGCTCCCGAGCCGGCGGCCGCCCAGGCCGCGCCGATCAGCCCCCCGATCAAGGCGTGGCTGCTGGAGCTGGGGATCGACAGACGCCACGTGATCAGATTCCAGGCAATCGCCCCTAACAATGCCGCAAACAGAACGGTGGAGCCTTCGCCCAGGACGAGGTTGTCCTGGACGATACCGCTGCCAATGGTTCCGGCCACTGCGGTGCCAAAAACGATTGCCCCGACGAAATTGGCCGTGGCCGAAAGCAGAATCGCGTGCTCGGGCTTCAGGGCTCGGGTCGCAACAGAGGTCGCGATCGCGTTCGCGGTGTCGTGGAAGCCATTGATGTAGTCGAAGGCTACGGCCAGGGCAAAGATGGCGATCAGTGCCAGCAGCGTGCTTTGAGACAACCTCGGGCGACCTCGTGGTGACGGTAGATCGTGGCGTCTCGGCGCCACCCTGAAGAGGCTAACAAATCGCGACCGATGCCGTCCTGCACGTGCGCGGGCGAGGCCCGAAATGAGGGGAGCGGCCGGATCGCGGCCGCTCCCCTCATGCCTGATCGATTTGCGGCTACATTGATTTGCGGCTACGGGTTGAGGTCTTCCACCTCTCCAGTCGCCAGGAAGACCACATCTTCGGCGATGTTTGTCACGCGATCGCCGATCCGTTCGAGGTAGTGGGCGGCAAAGAGAATTCGAGTGCCCGGGTCCACCTTCTCGGGATCCGTCCGCATCTCGGCCAAAACGTCATCGAAGAGCTGGTGGTACAGGCGGTCTATCTCGTCGTCGCGAGCCGCGACTTCCCGGGCTTTGGGCTCGTCAATGTCGACCAGAGCCATGACCACATCTCGAACCTGGCGGGCGGCCAGGGTCGCCATCGGAGTCAGCTCGTCGTAGGTGACCATGTGCCTGACGCCGGCCAGTTTGCGGGCTTGCTTGGCGACGGAGCCGGCGTGGTCGCCGATCCGCTCCAGCTCGTATGTGACTCGGTCGAGAGCAAGCAGGAAGCGCAGGTCACGGGCAACCGGTGCCTGCGTGGCGATGGTCATCGCCACAATGCCGGTGACGGCCCGTTGGACCTCATTTACGCGCCCGTCGGCGGCGATGACCTTCTGGGCCAGAGCTGTGTCGCGGTTGAGTAGGGCGTCGTGGGCGGCGAGGATTTGCTCCTCTACGTAACTGCCCATGCGCAGCACGCCCTCCTTCACGTCTCGCATCTCGACATCGAGACTCTCTCGAATGCGCAAGGCGTGGCGCTCTTCCTCGGCGACCAGCGCGTCCTCAGCCGACCCCATCGTCAACTCCTCATTTTGATTGTCGCTCATCCGAATCGTCCTGAGATGTAGTCCTCAGTGAGGCGCTCGGTCGGCCGGGTGAAGATTCGCCCGGTAGGTCCAACCTCGACGAGGTAGCCCGCGCGATCCTCGGCCATCGTAAAGAAGGCCGTGACATCGCTCACGCGAGCCGCCTGCTGCATGTTGTGAGTGACGATGACGATGGTGTAAGCCTGTCGCAGCTCGCGCATCAATTCTTCGATTCGGAGTGTCGAAACGGGATCGAGCGCCGACGCGGGCTCGTCCATGAGGATCACCTCCGGGTCGGTGGCCAGGACTCGGGCGATACACAGGCGCTGTTGCTGCCCGCCGGAGAGGGCCAGACCGGACTTGCGCCGCAAGTCGTCCTTGACCTCGTCCCACAGGGCCGCCCGTTTGAGGCTTGTTTCAACCAGCTCCTCGATCTTGCGCCGGTCCTTCAGGCCGCGCCGTCGCGGACCGTAGGCCACGTTCTCGAAGATAGACATCGGGAACGGATTGGGGCGCTGGAAGACCATGCCGACCCTGCGCCGCAACTCGACGACACTCACGTCGGGGTCCATGACATTTTCGCCTTCGAGGTGGACGGTGCCTTGGACGCTAGCCCCGGGAATGAGATCGTTCATGCGGTTGAAGCAGCGCAGGAAGGTGCTCTTGCCGCTGCCGGAAGGACCGATAAGGGCCAGGATCGAGCGAGCTTGCACCTGCAGCGACACGTCGCGAACGGCGACCTTCTGGCCGTAACTGATCGACACATGTCGGGCGTCGATCTTTATGTCATCCGACTGCGCGGACGCCTCGTCTCGGGCCATCGGTGCGGGCACGTCGATGGCCCGAAGGACGGGTGCGGGCTGGATAGCAGTAGCTAGCATGTCGTCTCCGCTGTTCATGCGGCCGTCAGTCGTCGGGTGAGCAGGCGGCCGACGCCTCGAGCTCCAAGGTTAAAGATCAGAACCAGTCCAATGAGGATCGCGGCCGAACCATCGACAATCTGGTTCTTGAAGGCGCCTAAGCCTTCGCTGTTGAGCTTCCAGATGTAGACGGACAGCGTTGTGGCCGGCCTGAAAGGGCTCCAGGGCGATGTTGTCGCCCACGACGGATCGTTGAAGTTCACGAAACTGAAGTCGTAGTGCGCCGGCGTTCCCGTACCCGAGGTGAACAAAAGAACGGCGGCTTCGCCGAAGACACGGCCGGCCGTGAGGATGACTGCGGTGACGAGCCCAGGGATTGCCAGCGGGACCACGACATGGCGAATGGTCTGCCACTTCGTGGCTCCGAGCGCCAGGCTGGCACTCCGCTCCTCCTGCGGGACGGCCCGTAGAGCCTGCTCGGCCAAGCGTGTCATCAACGGCAGGTTGAACATGGTGAGGGCCATTGCGCCTCCGAGCGCCGTGAAACCCATGTGCAACGCGCTCACGAACAGGATGAGGCCGAATAGTCCGACGACGATCGAGGGTACGGAACTGATCGACTCCTCGGCGAAGCGGATGGCGTTGGTGGCGGCGTTGTCGCCGGCGTACTCCGACATGTAAATGCCGGCGAGGATACCTACCGGAACAGCGATCAGCATCGTCAGGGCCAGGATGTAGATCGAGTTCCACAGGATCGGCAGGATGCCGCCGAGGACTGTGTCGCTGGGGTCGTCCAGGACAAAGCTTGGCGACACGATTCCAATGGCCGCGACGGCGAAATGGACGATGATCGCCCCGAGAAGCAACAGGACGAACACTCCTGTGCCCCACATGGCCGCCGTTGCGACACGGTCGGCGAGGATGCTGCCGCGCGAGGCTTTACGGTGGAGACTCTGATGAGGCCCAATTGGGCCCCGCCGTACCGTGGGAGCGCCGACCGTCACGAGCCCATCCTCCGCTTGTTGATTAGCCGCACGAGCACCACGGAGCTGACGGAGATGATCAGCAGCACCAGACTCATGGTCCAGAGCGCGTCCTGCCAGGGCTCACCGAAGACCGTGTTACCCATGTCCAGAGTGATCTGCGAGGTGAGCGTTGTAACCGGTTGGGTGATGGCGGCGGGCAGGGTCGGGGAGTTGCCAATGACCATCTGGACGGCCAGTGCCTCGCCGGCCGCTCGCGTCATGCCCAGCACTACGGCCGTCAGGACGCCCGACATCGCGGCCGGCACGAGGATGTGGCGAATGGTCTGCCAGCGGGTGGTGCCCAGGGCCAGCGAGCCGGTGCGTAATTCCTGGGGAATGGCGCGGAAGGCGTCGTAGGAGACGCTCGTAATCGTCGGCAGGATCATGACCGACAGCACCAGGGAACCGGCCAGCCACGAGAAACCGGTCAGGAAGCCCGGCATGCTGAACACTTCTCCGACGAACGGCAAGGAGATCGCGATCTTCTGGTGAAACGTGTCCGACAGGAACGGCACCAGTATCGTCAGGCCGAGCCAGCCCCAGACGACGCTTGGGATGCCGACGAAGATCTCGAGGGCGGGCTGGACGATGGCCCTGGCCCATGCTGGGGCGACCTCGGAGAGGAAGAGAGCCAGCCCCACGGAAAGTGGGGTTGAGATCAGTAAGGCGACACCAGTAACAAATACGGTGCCGGCAATGAAGGGCAGCACGCCGAAGTTGAGGCCGCTGCTGGTCGAGTCCGGCTGCCAGGTCGGCGAGAGCACCTGCCCGATCGAGACGCCGTCCTTGAGGAAGAGCTGCAGCCCCTGCCAGGTGATGAATGTCAGCAGCAGGGCGACGATGCCGATCATCGAGGCCGCGGCCAGGAAAACCACGCGTCTTGGAATATCGATCCGTTCCAAGAAACCTGGTGCGGCCCTCAAGCTGCCTATCCGGTTGGCTGTTGTCACTTGGGCCATCGGCGCTGCCTCAAACCATGTGCTGCGGAAATGGGAATGCTCCGGGCCCCGCCGTCACGGCAGCGCCCGGAGCGGATTGCTGGTTACTTGGCGACTGGGCCGTATGAGAGGCTCGGGATCAGAGTGCCCTGAACGTCCGCGCCGAGCATGTAGGCGAGGAAGGCGGCGGACAGTCCGGTCGGCTGGCCCTTGGTGTACATGTGGCCGTCGGCCGCGAGCTTGTAGGAGGCGTTGGACACGTTGGCGACAGTCGCGTCGACACCATCAAGCTGGAGTCCGTTGAGCAGGGCTTTGTTGGCCGGGTCGTTGTAGTAAGCGAAGCCGATGACGCTTACTGCGCCGTCCGTCTTGGAAATGGCCGCCGTTACGGCGCCGTTCGAGTCTTCAGTCAAGGTTTGGCCGCCGACCGCTTCGGTGGCGTTCCCGAGAACCAGCTTCTTGAAGGTGGTTCTCGTGCCTGAGGAGGACGGGCGGAAGATCAGAACGATCGGCAGATCGGGACCGCCTACGGCCTTCCAGTTGGTGACCTTGCCGGTCCAGACGTCGATGTTCTGCTGGGTTGTCAGGTTGGTGACGCCGGTCACGTCCTTGTTGGTGACGACGATCCAGCCCTGGCGGGCGACAATGTGATCGACCAGGCTGTCGGCGGGCTGAGGCGTCGCGAGCTTCGACTGGGCAGTGACGTCGGAGTCACCGATGTCGATTGAGCCACCGGCAACCTGGGTGAGGCCGGTGCCGGATCCGCCACCGTTGACGGTGATGGTCGAGCCCTTGCAGGCCTTGACGTACTGCTTGGCAGCGGCGTCGACGAGCGGCTGGAGGGCCGTCGATCCGGCTGCTGTGATGCTGCCGGTGACGCAGGTGACTCCGGCCGCCGTGGCGGGCGCGGAGGCGGCCGGAGTGGTCGCAGTGGTCGTGGATGCGGCAACCGTCGGGGCTGAGGTTGCCGGAGGTGTGCCGGCCGGTGTTGGGGATGTGCCGGCCGACGAGCACGCTGCGGCGAACATCATCGCCGCGAGGGCCAAACCGCCGAGGCGTCTGGTTCCGTTGATCAACGTAGTGTCTCCTCTTTGCTGGGCAGCTATTCAAGCCAACCTGCTCCCAGTTCCAAGAGCATGGTCAAGTGAGCCGTTTAACGCGGTGTTGGCGGTTCGTTAACGTTCCATGGAGTCGCGGCGGGCGGGTTGGTGGCGGTTTCCGGCGGATCGAAGAGATAGCCAGAGCCGCGGACGGTCACGAGATGGGTGGGATTGGCCGGGTCCAGCTCGATCTTGGCCCGCAGCCAGTAGACGTAAACGTCGACTACCCGCTCATTGGCGCCGACGCCATGCCACACGTGCTTGATGAGCTCCTCGCGCGAAAACGCCCGACCCGGATGCATGGCCAGAAACTCCAGAAGGGCCAACTCACGGGGCCGCAAGGAGGCCAGCCGACCGTCGCGCCGGATCACTCGAGCTCGTCGGTCCAGCTCGACGCCTTCGCCGACCGGGATCCGATCCTCAGGGAAGTTGCCGTTCACTGGCCCCCTTCGGCCTGCGATGGAGAGGCGGCCGACGACCTCCATCGGATCTGACGAGAGATCCACGGCATCGTCAAACCCAAGTTCAAGAGCGTGCAGCCGGACTGCCACAGCCTGATGTGGGCTCAGGAGGACGGCGGACGTATCGCGGTGCGTGCCCAGCCACATCGCCACTCGCTCAAGGTCGCCTGGTCCTGCCGGTGGTGCGATGAGCACCACCATGATCGGCTGAGCAAACGTCAGGGCGTGGGAGAAGGCCGCCGACTTGGGCTCGACCCACACCTCCAGCCCAGGAAAGAGGCGCTGGAGATCGATTGGGCCGCCGGGATCGGCCAGGGCGAGCCAGCCCCCGAATGGCTCGGTCGACTCATCAGCCTGGCCGTGCACTCCGTGAGTCGGATCGATCATGGCTGATGGGAATGCACCGGGGTCATTCGCCGAATGTGGCGCCGGAATGTTAACGCCGCGTTAGAGCGCCGTGAACGTTGAGTTCGCCCCAGATATTCCGAGCCTGGCCGACCGAACGAATCCGCCCCCCAGGGTGGCTAGGCGTGCTTGACGACGATGCGCTCGATGATTTCGGCGACGTCCTCGCACAGGTCGATCGTCTCTTCGAGTCTGGTGTAAATGTCCTTCCACTTGAGGACTTCTATCGTCTTGGCACCGTCGTCGAATAGGCCGGCGATGGCTGATCTTGCCAACCGGTCGCCTTCGTGTTCGATACGGTGGACCTCGGCCACGAAACGCTCGAGGTTCTTGAAGCCGCGCAGGTTGCTGAGGGCCTCGTGCAGCGTTTCGCAGGCCGCAACGACGAGCGCAGCCTGCTTCACCGAGGTCTTCGTGGGTGCGTCGATCCGGTACAGAACGAAGGTGTCGGCGGTCGCCTCGATCATGTCGAGGATGTCATCCAGGCCGCTTATGAGAGCGTGGATCTCCTCGCGATCGAAGGGCGTGACGAAGGTTCCCTCCAGCCGGCGCCCGATGTCGCGGCTGAGCTCGTCGCCTCGGTGTTCTGTTTCGCGGATCTTTTTGGCGGCTTTGTCGGCGTTGTCAAAGGTTCGCAGCATTGCCTCGAGCTGGCGGGCACCATCGAGGACGTTGGCCGCCTCCTCCACAAAGAGGTCAAAGAATCTCTCTTCGCGTGGGATCAATCGAAACGATGGCACCTGGTCAGCCTCCGAGAGACGTTGTGGTCGTGAGACGAGCCGGCTAAGCGCTCGGCCTCGTTAGTGGGCTGCGTCATCATCAGCCCCCTTAGGGTAACGTTCGTCGGATTCCCTTGCTCGTCGAGTTGCAAATGTCGTGCCGAAGTTGGCCGGCTGTGCCATGCTCGATTCATGGATCTAGCCGTCGTCCTCTTCATCGTCGGGCTGGCGGTGCTGCTGGGCTGGTCACTTGCGGTCGGGATCTCTCGCGGGCGAGCTATCGAACGGCTCCAGGAGGCGAC
>JAYUDR010000186.1:0-4428 GCA_043739665.1 Chloroflexota bacterium | reverse complement strand
ACCAGGCGCAGGAAAACATCCTCCAGGCTGGGCCGGATGCGTTCGAATCGAACCATGCTGATGCCGGTCGCCGCGACCAGCGGCAGCAGGGCCGGGCCGGCCACCTTGGGGTCATCGACGAAAACGCGCACGGTATCGGGTGTCGTCTTGACATCGTGCGCCCAGGGCTGACCACGCAGGACGGCAGCCAGACGATCGATCGAGTCCGGCTGCTGAGGCTCAGGTTCCAGCTCGTAGATGGGCTGGGCGTAGCGGTCGAGCAGTTCGGCGATTGGGCCTTCAACGACCAGATGGCCGAAGTTGAGGATGGCCACGCGGTCGCAGACCCGCTCGACATCGTTGAGGATGTGGGTGCTCATGAACACAGTGGCTGTGCCACGCAGGCGATCGATGATCTCCAGGACGTCGCGCCGGCCCTCGGGGTCCAGCGAGCTGACGGGCTCATCGAGGAAGAGAACGCTTGGCTGGTTGATGATCGCCTGGCCGATGCCCAGCCGCTGGCGCATGCCGCCGGAATAACCACCGATCTGGCGATGCGCGGCTCCGGTCAGGCCCACTATTTCGAGCACTTCGCCGACGCGCTGCTTCAAGGCCGCGCCGTGCAGGCCATGGAGTTGGCCGACCATGTCCAGCAGCTCTCGGCCGCGCATCCAGGAGTAAAAGCGAGGGTCCTGATCCAGGTAGCCGATGTTGCGGGCCAACTCTCCGCCCGTGCCGCCGATCTTCACTCCGGCCACAGCGCCCGAGCCGTTCGTGGCGGTGGCGAGGCCGGTGAGGAGGCGGAGGGTCGTGGTCTTGCCCGCGCCATTGGGGCCGAGGAAGCCGAAGATGCTGCCGCTCGGAACGGTCAGAGTCAGGTGATCAAGGGCCACCACGCCGCCGCCGTAGCGCTTGGTCAGGTCGGTGGTGGAGATGGCTGCGTCCGCTGCCTCGGCCAGAGCCGGCCAGGTGGCCAGGATGCGGGAGATGGAGTCCGTGGACGCGGCGGGCACGTTGACAGTCGAGGTGGCACGGGAGTCGTCACGGCCGACAAAGAAGTAGATGAGGGGGCCGATCCCGCTGGCCAGGGCAATGATCAGGGCCCACATGATCTTGCTGTCGCCCCTGACCCGGCGGTCCTCACCGAAGAGGTCGTACAGGGCGTAGAGCATCAGCCCAAGCTCGAGAATCACGAGCGGGATGACTACGAGGGCGATGGTTGCGGCATCCATTGCGGCGCATTGTGGCACAGGGCCACGGGGCTCGGAGGCTCGCCGCCCCGCCTCGCCCCTCGTCCCCCGGCGCCCCGTCCGCCGGGCCGTCGGGCGGTCAGACCGTCAGGCCGTCAGGCCCCGAAGTCGCGCCGGATCGTGGCTGGATCGGGCAGTCGTAGATCCGGCCGGACGCGCCCAACCCAGTCCCGAAGGGCCTGGGCACTCGTCTGGAATGCAATCTCCGGCCAGGGGATCTGGTCCGGGGCGAACGGGCGCGTCTCCAACGACTCGTGCGTGGTCATCGGTTCGCCGCCGACGATGCGGGCCTCGTAAGCGACCACGACCACCGCCGCTTCAACTCGCGAATAGATACCCACGATCCGGACCGGCTCGACCCGGAGGCCCGTCTCTTCGAGCGTCTCGCGGATGGCGGCCTCGATCAC
This sequence comes from Chloroflexota bacterium, assembly GCA_043739665.1. GTDB lineage: Bacteria > Chloroflexota > Limnocylindria > Limnocylindrales > CSP1-4 > Fen-1039. Next base: position 2,792 of record JAYUDR010000186.1, on the reverse strand, counting down.
GGTCTCATCGATCTCAAGGAAGCCGCCCGGCTGGGCCCACATGTTGTAGCCGGGGGCAATACCTCGCCGGATCAACATGACCTCCCCGCTTTCGGTTATGGGCAACGTAGTGACCACGAGCCGCGGGTTCACATAGAAGATGAAACCGCAAGCCCCGCAGGCGAGTCGGTCGCGCTCCTCGCCCGCGATGGGGCCATACCGAAGGGCAGCGCCGCAGCGCGAGCAGAAGCGGACGTTCGGCTCAAGCCAGCCGGGGATGCCTCCCGGACCAAGCTCTATCTCGCTCATGCGGAGGTCCTCCACATTCCTGCGTGCCCTGACCTGGCTACGGCTGCTCCGTGCCGCCCAGACCGGTGTTCGATTCGTCTTCCTCTATGGCCCGCGTCTGAGCGTCGCGGAAGGCCTGGAGGCGGATCCGCAGCGCCGGGTCGGAAAGAGCCAGGATCTCGGCCGCCAACAGGGCGGCGTTTTCTGCGCCACCGATGGCGACGGTCGCCACCGGGATTCCCTTGGGCATCTGGACGATCGACAGGAGCGAGTCGAGGCCGCCGTTCACCTGTGTCGGGATAGGGACGCCGATGACCGGCAGGATGGTCTTTGCCGCAACCACGCCGGGCAGATGGGCCGCGCCCCCGGCACCGGCGATGAAGATGCGAATGCCGCGCTCCTCGGCCCCGCCGACGAAGCGGAAGAGCAGGTCGGGCGCACGATGGGCCGAGATGGCGCGCAACTCGCACGGAACCTCGAGCCTGCCGAGCATCTCCACGGCCTTCTCCATGATTGGGAAGTCGGAGCGACTACCGCACACGATCCCGACTCGCGCAACTTGCGGCTCTGCGGCCATGCCTATCCTCCTCCAGTGGACGACCCCTCACTGCCGATTATGGGCTACCGCCGAAACTCCGGCGAACCGACGTTGGCTACGCGCGGAGCAGGCGGAGCCCCTAATCCGCAGAAAACAGCTTGCGGACGAGCGGCAGGATGTTCGCGTCGATATCGGCGTCGGTCGGCCCGCAGTCGACTTTCGCCAGAAGCCACGACTCTGAGTGATCGACGTGCTCACCGGGCTCGAGCCTGGTGAGCGGCCCCAGAGTCTCGACTTCCAGCATGTCGGGATCCGTATAAGTCTCGGTGTTGCAGCCCATGTCTGGATAGTTCGCACCGGCCCGGTATGGGTAGCGCTTGACTAGAACATCGCCTCCGAGCGTGTAGGCCGCCCAGCCCTTCGAGTTGAGCAGGCCGACCTTCTGCTTCGTGGTCGCGCTCGAGTCCTGGCGCAACTGGACGTACCTGCGGCCCCATGTCCAGCGGGGATCGGTCATGTCGGTGAAGTGCCACAGCACGAGCGGTCGCGCCGGAACGAGGCAGTCAGGATGCGGCTTGTAGTCTTCCTGCGGATAGATCGCCCGGCCGCCCTGCGCCATCACGGACAGCGCCCAGGGCGCCAGCTCGACCGCCCACGGGTTCCTATTAACGATCCGGTGCGCGATTTCGATCTGCGGGGCCGTCGGCGAAAGCGTGACGCGAATTTCCTTGTCGATCCGATTCGGGAGATCGGCACTCCGAAGTGTTAGCGTCACGCCGTCCCATTCATGCTCGACGGGCACGTTGTCGAGCTGGTAGGTGCGCGGGAAGATCTCCGGCGCATGCCAAAAGCGATGTCCGCCGTAGTTGTGCCACTCGAGATCGCCGGTTCGGCCCAAGGTCTCCGGGAAGTTATGGAAGAGGTTCTGCCCACCCACGAAGCCGAGCCGAATGATTCGCGGTCCTACGTCCGTCGTCGCAATGAGCTCGATCTCCCCGTTGGAGAGACGAATGCAGTTCGGCCAGCCGCCAAAGTCGACAGTCTCGATCATCTCGGTCCTCAATGCATCGAATACGGTTGCGGCCTGGTCGGACCACCCGATCAGCCGGCCAACGGCTCGGACCATCCACTCATTCAGAAGGCGGTGCGCCGGATGCCGACATGGCCGAGAGTATGAAGCCCATCAAGCGAGATCGCCGCTACGGTAGTCACGAACCACATGTTTGGCTACTCAGGCAACGGCGCTTACTGCCAGCGCGGGGCCCGACGGCGCCATGTTGGTGACCTCGCCGATCGACTCGCGTAGGAGGTCCTCTTCGTTGGCCTCGCCTCGTTGGAAGCTGCGGCAGACCGCGCCACGGCGCATTACCAGGATCCGGTGGCTCATTTCGAGAGCCTCCGCGTAATCCGATGTCAGCATAAGGATGCCCACGCCGCGGTTCAGCAGCTCCTGCATGATCTGATAGATCTCACGCTTGCCGTTGATATCGATACCGCGCGTGGGTTCATCGAAGATCAGCACCTTGGCCTCAGCGCCCAGCCACTTGGCCACGACGACCTTCTGCTGATTTCCGCCCGAAAGCTGCTGGGCTGTCGTGAACGCGTCCGGTGCCTTAATCGCCAGCCGGACCATGAATTCGCCGATTTCCTTGTCTATCTTGCCCTGGTTCACAAGGCTCATGGTGCTCAGACGGTCCAGGCTTGGGAGAGCGTAGTTGTCGCGGATGCTCTGCCCCTGGATCAAGCCCAACGTCTTGCGATCCTCGGGAAGATATGCCACCCCTTCGCGAATACCGGCCTGCGGTGTCGCGCAACGCACCTTCTTGCCATGGATGGCAACGTCGCCGCTGTCGAACGTATCGACACCCGCGATCGCGCGACCCAGTTCGGTCTTGCCTGCGCCCATCAACCCGGTCACGCCGACGATCTCACCCTTCTTGATGGTCAGGCTAATGTCATCTAGAACGCCCCTGCTAACCAGGTGGTC
>JAYUDR010000185.1:0-4433 GCA_043739665.1 Chloroflexota bacterium | reverse complement strand
CCGCGATGAGGAGGACGAGCGCGGCGTCTACAAGGGCGATCAGCGTCTGCGACTGCGCTCCGGCCAGGATCACTGCCGGGAGCCCGCCGACGATCGCGACCGCGACCGCGAAGGGGGCCAGAACGCCTCGCCGACCCGCCACGCAGACGGCCAGCAGAGCCGCCAGGACGCTCAGCAGAACCCCAACCCCAGCCAGGGCCGCCGCCGACGTGCCCGCGCCGGCTAGAACGAAGAGCAGCTCGCCTACGGCACCCAGGGCGAAGAGAACGGCCACCGACGACCAGCCGCCCGGCCAGCTGAACCTGTGGATGGCCCCGACGGCGTCCCGGATCGGCCGTGGCTCGGCTGCCTTCCGGTCAACGGAGAGGGCCAAGCCTACGGACATCAGCAGACAGCCGACGGCAACGACATGGGCCCAGAACCAGGTGGAACCGATGACGGAGGTGTACCAGAAGACGGTGCCCAGGCCGAAGAAAAGGGCGGTCAGGCGGCGGATGGGCTGGCGCACCGGCAGGAAACCGAGCATCCAGTAGGCGATCCCCACGTCGACCGCGCCGAAGATCGTGGCCAGGAGCTGCTCATTGGTGGCGAGATGCCAGGAGGCCACGAACGGCAGGAGAACTGCCGCCGGCAGGGGCGGGAATGGGATTATCCCGCGCTGTGTCGGGTTGCCCCCCGAGTCCAGGATTGGCATGACGTCCTGGTATCCGGGCCTCGGGATCGAGGTCTGGCCGTCCATCCAGGATTGGGCCTGAAGCACGAAATGCATATAGAGGTTGGTGCGGTCTGGCTGGCTGAAGTAGTAGACGGCGAGGACCAGCAGCACCAGGCCAATACCCCACAGCAGGTGACTGCGAGTCCCGGCGTGGGCGTTGGCGTCCTCGGTAGGCTCCCCCAGAGCGCGCTCATTCAGGTTGGAAAGGGCGTCTCCGGTGTCACCCTGGGTTATACTCCCCTCCACCTCAGCGCTCGCCCAGGAGACCACGGTTGGCAGGCCCGAGTACGCGAGAGGAGAGCCCACAGGGGCGCGCGCCGGCGGGAACGAGTGGTGCCGTTACAGCAATTCTCGCCATCGTCGTTCTCCTGGCCCTGGGTTTGATCCTTCGCTTCATCATCGCATACGTCCTCTTGCCGGGGTCGGGCTTCCCCAATGACCTCGGCGCTTTCCAGGCCTGGGGCAACGATATTGCCAAGCACGGGCCCATCGGCTTCTACGATCGAGCGGGCTTCATCGACTACCCCCCGGTGTACCTTCTCCTGCTCGGTCTGGTCAGTTTCCTGAGCGGTGGCAACATCGGCGAGGGCGTGAAGCTCATTCCGATGCTGGCCGATCTCGGCCTCGCGGCCGTGGTTTGGGTGATGGTCCGCGAACAGGGCGTCTCCGGTCGACGGGCCTTCATCGCGGCCCTGATCGTCGTCGTCAACCCCATCACCTGGTTCAACAGCGCCATCTGGGGGCAGGCCGACGCGGTCGGCTCGATCCTCCTCTTACTCGGATTGCGCGAGCTGCAGAGGGACCGCCGGGAAGCCGCCTCGGTGCTCGCCGTCCTGGCCGCGCTGACGAAACTCCAGCTCGGTATCCTGGGCTTTGTCGTCGTATTCGTCGTGCTGCGCCGCTCGCTCTCGCCCAAGACCGGCGAGCCGAATCCGTGGCGCGTCCTGACTTCGCTGGGGGCCGGCCTTGTCACTGCCGCCCTGGTCTGCCTGCCGTTCACGGGCCTTGATCTGGTGGGCATCGTGCACCGTCTCGGATCGGTGTCTGGCATGCTCACTTTGGGCGTTGGACTTGTCGCGGGTATTGGCGCAGTGGCGCTGGGGCGACGTTATCTGCCGATCGCCAACTCGGCGCTGCGCGACAGGGCATCGTTGCTGATCGGAGCGGGTACGGTCGTCGTCTTCGCCGGCATGGTCTTCGACTCGATCGTCAGCCACCTGCTGAACACCTTCGGCGAATATCCGTACCTGACTCTCAACGCCTACAACCCGTGGTCCCTCGTCGGCGATTCGACCGGGGCGGCGATGGACCGCTCGCTGAGCTGGATCCACGACGCTCCCTGGTCCGATGCGACCTCCGGCGCGTCGTCCGGCGGGAACGGGCCGGGCTTCATCGTGGGCCCGTTCCCGGTCGGGGTCTACGCCCTGGGCCTTGTCGTGGCGGCCGTCCTCGGTGCGGCTGCCTACCTGGCGTGGCGCCGCAGGAGCGCCGCCTCCGTGGTGGATGTCGCGAGCGGCCGAGGCGGAAGGGTCGGGCAGTGGGCTCACGCGGAATTCCAAAGCCTGTGGGGCGCGTTCGCGGCCGCCGCCGTAGTCATCGGCAGCGTGCTCGCCCTCAGCCTGACCGGCAGTTTGTATGCGGCCACGCTGGGGACTGGTTTGCTGCTCATTACCCTGGTTGGAGTCAGCGCCTGGGCGGCCTGGCGTGACGACCAGCAGTCGCTGCTCGTGGCTCTGGCCATCCTGACGATCGCCTTCTTTGTGCTCCCAACTCGAGTCCATGAGCGCTACCTCTTCCCGTTCTTTGGGCTCGGCGCCATTCTCCTGGCGTCGTCCCCACGCTGGCGGGTCGTTTACGGCTTGCTGGCAGTCGTTAATACCGCCAACCTGCTGGCCGTTCTGGTGCAGTACAAAGGCATTCCCGCGGCTGGCGGCGTGGGCGGTACGCTCCGCGATTGGGGTCACGGGATCGTGACCGCTATGTGGTTTGACGGCATCATCTGGCCGATCGCCGTCTCTGGCGTGGTCACCGGCCTGGTCATGGTCTGGGCCCTGCTCCAGATGCGCGATCGGGCGACGCGAGCTCTGGCGCGTGAAACCGCGAGCCGGGCCACGGATCCGCAGGCTCCGGCGTGGTGGAATTCCCTGGGCGAGGCGGAGCCGGCTGAATCGCCGGTCGCGGTCGCCTCAGGACCCGATACCGAAGCCGATGACGAGCCCGACGGCGCCTATATCGAGGACACGTGGGCCGGGGACGACGAGCCCAGCGGCGCCCGCGCCAACCCCGCTACGGAATCCCGCTATGTCCCGCGCTGGGTCATGTCCCTGTGGCACCGTCTCTCCGGGCCGTCCTCACAGCCCGACCGCTCGGCCGCCCTGGACGCCGAGCCGCGCGGCCGACTCGACAAGCTCGACGTCTGGGTCGTGGTGGCCCTAATCCTGGCCATCCTTTCGATGCGGGTCTATCGCCTCGGCGAACCGGCTCAGATGCACTTCGACGAGGTCTACCACGCCCGAACGGCGACGGAATTTCTGCAGGACTTCCGCTACGGCATTCGCCACGATGTCCAGGACGTCACCATCTACGAGTGGACCCACCCGCACTTCGCCAAGTACGCGATCGCGGGCAGCATCACCCTCTTCTCCGATGACAAGGTCACGTCCACCGGCAGCCTGAACGTTCCCGTCAAGGATGTGCTCGTCCAGCCGCGCACGGCATTCTCGCCTGGCAGCCCGTCCACGGACTCCGAGGCTACGGCCAACTACGACGTTCGCTACGGCGACCGCGTCCTGGTTGCGACCGGCTCCGATGTCAAGGTCTACGACCTCCAGACCAGGGCGCTGACCTACACGTATCCGATCGCCGGCGCCGCCGCGTTCTCCGAGGTCGGGCCCAGCGGCTTGGTCTACGTCGGAACAACGGATGGGCGGATATACCGCCTCGACACAACTTCGCTCGACGACGTCAGACAGGGCCTGGCCCCTGTAGTGAAGCCGGCGGTGGCGCTGGGCGTCACGACCGGACTGTCGATCACCCACGTCTACACCGGAATGCCGCCTTACGTCCTCGCTTCGGACGCGACAGGCAACATCGTTTCGATCGACCTCACGACCGGCGGGGGCACGATCGTGGGCCGCGGCCTGGTGCCCGGTGCGGCTGACTTCGCGAAACTCGGCACGGGCGCGTCCAGTGTCGTGGCGAGTCCGAGCGGCGTGACCAACGCAAGTGCCGAGGCGCAGGCCATCGCCAGCGCTCTCGGTATAGATGTCGAGCCGATCCAGAGCGCCCTCAGCGCGTCAAACGGTCTTGAAAGGGCGTTGCCCGTCGGCTCCCTCTCGTCGGACCAGATCGTCAGTCTGGGCAACCAGATCAAGTCCGGCGCGCTGCCAGGGATCACCGTCTCAACGTCGAACCCGCAGGTCTTGGTGGCCTATCGGGACGGCGTCGCGGTCCTCGATGCTCACCACATTGCGTTCGATCCCGCCGCCACCATCGCGACCGATTCTCCGGCCACATCGATCGCCATCAATGCGAACCAGAGCCAGGACTCCTACGTCACGGCCGGCGATTCGATAATGCTGCTGAAGATCTCGACCGGCGACGCCGCGACCGTCGCGAAGCACGGCAGCATCAGCAAGATGCCGGGGCCGGTCACCAAGGTCGTCTTCGACAACGCCACCAAGATCGCCCACGCCCTCGGCCGCACTCCGGACGGCAG
>JAYUDR010000184.1:0-1573 GCA_043739665.1 Chloroflexota bacterium | reverse complement strand
ACGGTGGCGAGAGCGACTGGACGAAGGCGAAGCGGGTCGGAGCGGACGCTGCGCTGGCCGCGACCCAGGCCAGTGGCGTGCCGGCTCGCGTCGCCTGGTTCACCGGCGATCACGACATCCACGCCCAGCATCCGGCCGAGCTGACCGAGGCCATCCTCACTGCCGATCGTGACGGCCTCTTCTCCGGGGACCTGCCCGCGTGACCGCCCTGCCCCGCATCCTCACGATCATGGGCTCTGGCGAGACGACGCCCACGATGGCCCGCGTCCACCGGGCGCTGCTCGAGCGTCTGGGGGAAAAGCCAGTGCCGGCCGTCGTGCTCGATACTCCATACGGGTTTCAGGAGAACGCGAACGACATAACCGAGCGAACGATCGACTACTTCCGGGCCACCGTCGGCGCGCCGTTTTCGGTAGCCTCATTCCGATCCGCCGACGCGGACGCCTTGACGCGCGAGACGGCGCTGGTCCGGATTCGGGAGGCGCGGCTCGTCTTCACCGGCCCCGGCAGCCCGTCCTACGCGCTCCGTCAGTGGGTTGGCTCCGATATTCCGCGGCTGCTGGCCGAGAAGCTCGCCGTTGGCGGGGCCGTCACGATGGCCAGCGCTGCGGCTCTGACGCTGGGCCGCTACACGATCCCGGTCTACGAGATCTACAAGGTCGGCGAGGCGCCAAGCTGGCTTCCGGGCCTGGACCTTCTGACGCCGCTGGGCTTGCCGGTGGCGGTTGTCCCGCACTACGACAATGCCGAAGGCGGCAACCACGACACGCGCTTCTGCTACATGGGAGAGCGACGACTCGCAGTTCTGGAAGACGCGTTGTCTGACGATGTCTTCATTCTGGGCGTGGACGGGCACACCGCATTGGTACTGGATCTGGACGCCCGGTCCGGGTCCGTAGTTGGACTGGGCAGCGTCACGGTTCGGAAGGATGGCCGGAGCACGGTCTTCCCGGCCGGCAGCTCGGTCTCGATCGCGGAGTTGGTTGCGGCTGCACATGGCGGCGCGAGAACCGGCGAGTCTTCGGCAGCCCCGATCTCTTCGGACGTGCCGATTCTCGGTGCCGCTACCGGTTCGGCGCCGTTGCGGGATGAGGTAGCCCGGCTGGAGGCGATCTTCGCCGCCTCGCTGGATGAATGCGATGCCCCGGCCGCGGTCCGCGCCATTCTGGCGCTGGAGGAAACAATCCAGTCCTGGGCCCACGACACGGACCAGTCTGATGCCCTCGCCGTCGCGCGATCCGCCTTACGTGCCGCGATCGTCTGCCTGGGCGAGATGGCGGTGGCAGGTTCGGCGGACCCGGCCGACCTGGTGCGGCCGTTCGTCGACGCCCTCCTGGAGGAGCGGGTTCGGGCTCGGGGCGCCCGCGAATGGGCTGCCGCCGATGCCATCCGCGATCGTTTGCTGGCGGCCGGCATCGAACTCCACGACTCCCCGGACGGAACCACCTGGGAGATGCGTCTCGCGGATGTCCATCCGGCGGAAGCCCCGGTCAGCTAGCCTCTCGGCCCGCCTCCGCCACGGCCTTGCGCGCCCCGCGCCCCGCGCCCCGCGCCCCGCGCCCCGCGCCCCGCG
>JAYUDR010000183.1:0-1578 GCA_043739665.1 Chloroflexota bacterium | reverse complement strand
GACGATTGGCTTGCGCCCGCCGATGAGCCACGGCCCAGTCCCGAGGCGGCATCGCTCGCGGGGCTCGTTCCACGCTGCGCGCCGTCGACCTCGGAGGCACGGGTGCCTGCTCGGAAGGGCACATAGTCGGCTCAGGCGGCACGGCCGAACGGACACTGAGCCCCGGGTCTGGCCCGCTCGCATTCAGGTCCCGTGCAGATGCTTCGGGCCTGCCATCAGGAGAAGAAGCAATGTGCCTCAACTGCGGCTGCATGGCCGCTCATGACGATATGGGTAAGCCGGGCGTTAACCTCACCTACGAGGACGTCAAACGGGCGGCCGGCGCCAACCGCATGACTGTTGACGCGACGCTGGCGATGATCGCCCGGACGGCCGACAAGGATCGCGGCGATCATCCGGCGGAGTACGCGGCGAAGAAGTAGGTCGGACTCCCGTCTTGCGAATGGCAGGTCCGCGAATCGCATTAAGAGGACACTGCCCGCCGTCCCCGGACAATAGGGAGGACACAGGTGTCCAGAGGCTTCGAAGCGGTCAAGACGGTCACGATTGACGCTCCCAGGGCCAAGGTCTGGGACGCGCTAACCAATCCCGCCAAGGTGAAGAAGTACATGCACGGGACCAACCTCTCCACGGACTGGAAGGTCGGCACTCCGATCGCCTGGAAGGGCGAATGGAAGGGCAAGTCCTATGCGGACAAAGGCACTGTCCTTGCGTTCGAGCCGCAAAGGCTCCTGAAGAACACCCACTGGAGCCCGATGGGCGGTACTCCGGACGAGCCCGAGAACTACCACACCGTCACCTACGAACTGACGGAGGACGGTGGCAAGACCACCCTCACTCTCACCCAGGACAACAACGTGACGCAGGATGAAGCCGACAAGATGGCCGAAGATAACTGGGGGCCGATCCTTCTTGGCCTCAAGGAAACGGCCGAGCAGTAGTCGCGCCGTGGGGCGCCTCGATGACCGACGCGTCCCGGTCGGGGGTCGCTGAGGAGTCAAGCCGACCGCGTCTTCCAGACTCGACCAACGTAGCTCGGTATGTTCACGACCGGGATCAGCAAAGATGGCGACGGTGTGTCGGCTCTAATCCTCTCACGCCGACCATTCAGGTAGGTCTGGCCTACCCGTCGCCGCGTCGGCAGTCTCAACCGGTCAACGCGTCACCGTTGTGTCACCGCGCCACCCGGGCACGGTTACCACGAGGTTGTGGCCACGCGGGGTTGCAGCTCGTCCACCAGCACCACGTCGGGGATCACCGGAGCGAGGCGTCCAACTGACGGATCAGTTCTCCAACCCGTCCCCCGCCAAACGGGGCGACCGGGTAGCGCCTCAGAACGTCCACCACGACGGGATTCGCAAGGATCCGCGACTGCCCGATATGGTCGGTTCCGACAGAGGGATCCTCTCCGGCGGCGAGTTCGAACGCTCGTGCGGCATGAGCGGCCGATCCGAGGATGTGCTTAACCTGAGTAGCTCTTGCCAGGGGGTGGAGGAACGCCGCACCGACCGCGTGGCCGGCAGCGCTCGCAGCGGCGCTCACCGCAGCCTGTCCTGCATCGCGGGCCTCCTGAGCCGC